>NZ_JBQTHF010000074.1:0-44131 GCF_052390155.1 Actinokineospora sp.
CCGCCGCGACACTCACGCAGTAGTCACTGGAGAGCCGGATGCCCGGAAACGGGCCAGTCCGGTTCGGGAGGGGGACGTTGGAAAAGGACCTGCCCAGCAGGCACCTCGCCAACGTCCTACCTCGCACACCAACTTCACGGAATCAATCATCTAGGCCAGATGATCGAGAAGCAGCGCGGTCAGCGTCTCGGGCACCTCCTCCGGCACCCAGTGCGAGACGTCCTCCAGCATCTCGAACCGGTAGGCCCCGGTGACCCACTTGCCGCAGGCCAGGGCCGCCGCGGAGCCGAACGCGACGTCCTCGGTGCTCCACACGTACATCGTCGGCACCGCCACCGCCTCGGGCGCGACGTTCCACCGCGCGGCGCGGTACCAGTTCAGCGCGGCGGTCAGCGCGCCCGGCTCGGACAGCCGCACCACGTAGTCGTCGATCTGCGACGGCGCGGGCCGGTACTCGTAGATCCGGCGCAGCGCGGCCGCGTCGTCGTCCAGCAGCCGCCGCTCGGCCGAGCGCTCCCGGAACACCGCCATGTACTGCGACCGGAGCTGCTGTTCCTCGTCCTCGCGCAGCGCCGCGGCCAGCGCGCTCGGGTGCGGTGTGGACACCGCCGTCAGCGTGCGGACCCGCTCGGGGTGTTCGGCGGCGGTGTGCCAGGCCACGGTCGCGCCCCAGTCGTGGCCCACCAGGTCGAACCGCGACCAGCCCAGCTCGTCGGCGATCGCCAGCACGTCGCCGACCAGCTCGTCCATCCGGTAGTCGGCCACCTCCTCCGGCCGCACGCCGGGGGAGTAGCCGCGCTGGTCGAACGCGACCGCGTGGTAGCCGGCGCGGCCCAGCTCGGCCACCTGGTGCGCCCACGCGGTGGCGGCCTCGGGGAAGCCGTGCAGCAGCAGGACCGGGCGGTCGCCGGGGGAGCCGCCGGACAGCGCGTCGAATGTGCCCGCCGCCGTGGTGATCTGGACATGGTCGCTCACCCGGCGCACGTTACCGAGCACCACCGACACGGGCTGTGATCCGGGCCCGGCAGACCAGGCCGGCGGGGCTCGGTTTGCGAACATGGAGGTGTGAACGAGTCTTCGGAGCCCGCTCCGCACCTCCGGGTCTTCGGCGACCCCGACACCGTCCGCGCCGTCGTGCTCGTGCTGCACGGCGGCCGTGAGCGCGGGCACGCCCGAGTGCGCCGCTTCCAGCTCGCCTACCTGCGGATGATCCCCTTCGCCAAGGACATCGCCCGTGGCGGTGCCGACAAGGGCATCGCCGTCTGGCTGCTGATGAACCGCTTGCGCGGCTGGAACGCCCCCGCCCTCGACCCGGTGCGGGACGCCAGGTGGGCGCTCGACGAGATCCGCCGCGTGCACGGCGACGTACCGGTCGTGCTGGTCGGGCACTCCATGGGCGGCCGGGTCGCGCTGCGCGTGGCGGGCGACGAGTCCGTGGTCGCGGTGTGCGGGCTGGCCCCGTGGACCAAGCCGGGCGAGCCGGTCGACCAGCTCGCCGGGCGCACCGTGCTCATCGCGCACGGCGTGCAGGACCGGATGACCGACCCGGAGCTGTCCTACAGCTACGCCCGCCGCGCCAAGCTCGTCACCGACCGGGTCGCCCGGTTCGACGTGCACGGCGAGAGCCACGCGATGCTGCGCCAGGCCGACAAGTGGACGCGCCTGGTCACCGGCTTCGTCCTTGGTGTCCTCGACACCCAACCGATCGACCCGGTCATAACGAATGCACTGGGACAGCCCTCGCCGGAAGGGCTCCGTGTTCCGCTCTAGAGGAGGACCCCAGTGACGGCTGGCGATCGACGGCGCGTGGCGGTCATCGGGAGCGGTGTCTCGGGTTTGACCGCGGCCTACTTGCTCCAGCGCCGCTACGACGTGACCCTGTTCGAGGCCGACGACCGGATCGGCGGGCACGCGCACACCCACGACCTGCCCACCCCCGACGGCGGGCTCACCCAGGTCGACAGCGGGTTCATCGTGCACAACGAGCGGACCTACCCGAACCTGCTGCGGCTGTTCGCCGAACTCGGCGTGGCCACCCGCGCCTCCGAGATGTCGATGAGCGTGCGCTGCGAGGGCTGCGGCCTGGAGTACGCGGGGGCCCGCGGCGCCAAGGGCATCTTCGCCCAGCCCGCCAGCCTGACCCGGCCGCGGTTCCTGCGCATGCTCGCCGAGGTGAAGCGGTTCCATGTGCACGCCAAGCGGGTGCTGCGCGAGGACCCTGGCGAGATCACGCTGCGCGGGTTCGTCGTGATCGGGGGCTACTCGCAGTACTTCGTCGACCACTTCCTCATCCCGGTCGTGTCCGCGGTGTGGTCATCGGGCGCCGAGCTGAGCATGCGCTACCCCGCGCGCTACCTGTTCGAGTTCCTCGACCACCACGGCATGCTCGCGGTCACCGGCTCACCCCAGTGGAAGACCGTCGTCGGCGGCTCCCGGACCTATGTGGAGCGTGCGGTCAAGGGGCTCTCGGCCGTGGCGGTGTCCACTCCGGTCCGCGCGCTGCGCCGCGACGGCGACCAGGTCGAGGTTCGCGACGACGCCGACGACGTGCACCGCTTCGACCGCGCGGTCGTGGCCACCCACCCCGACCAGGCGCTGCGGCTGCTGGCCGAGCCCACCGCGGCCGAGCGGGCCGTGCTCGGCGCGTTCGCCTACTCGACCAACGAGACGCTGCTGCACACCGACACCTCGATCCTGCCGCGCGCGGAGAACGCCCGCGCGTCCTGGAACTACCTCAAGCCCGCGTGCGCGTCGGTGGACGGCCCGGTGCAGGTCAGCTACCACATGAACCGGCTCATGGGGCTCTCCGAGCCGGAGGACTACGTGGTCAGCCTCAACGCGGCCGCGCGCATCGGCGAGACCAGCGTGCTGCGGCGGATGGTCTACGAGCACCCGATCTACACCCCGGAGTCCGTGGCGGCGCAGCGCAGGCTGCCCGAGCTGAACGACGGCACCCTCGCCTACGCGGGCGCCTACCACGGCTGGGGTTTCCACGAGGACGGCTGCGCGTCGGGCGTGCGCGCGGCCGAGTGCCTCGGGTCCGGTTGGGACACATGACCGCCGCCCTCTACGACGCCTCCGTCAGCCACGTCCGGTTCGAACGGATCGACAAGGCGTTCGAGCACCCGGTCTACCTGTGGCTGGTGGACCTCGACGAGCCGCCGCGGCTGCCCCGGTGGCTGCGGCCGTTCGCGCGGTTCGAGGCGCGCGACCACCTCGGCGACCCGGCATCGTCCATCAAGGACAATCTGGTGCGCTGGCTGGCCACACAGGGCGTGGCGGTCACCGGGCGGGTGCTGATGCTGGCCAACGCCCGGGTGCTCGGCTACGTGTTCAACCCGATCACGGTCTACTGGGTGCACGACGCGGACGGCGAACTGGCGTGCGTGGTCGCCGAGGTGCACAACACCTACGGTGAGCGCCACTGTTATCTGCTGCGCACCGACGAGGCGGGCCGGGCGCGCACCGACAAGGAGTTCTACGTCTCGCCGTTCCTGGAGATGGGCGGGCACTACCTGATGCGGGTGCCGCGGCCCGGTGCGAGGCTTTCCCTCACGGTAACCCTGCGGCAGAACGGAAAGACACCGTTCACCGCAACCCTCACGGGTACCCGCAAGGACGCCACCCCGGCGGAGGTGATCAGGATGATCCTGCGTCGTCCGCTGATGACCCAGTGGGTCTCGGCCCTGATCCGCAGACACGGCGTCGCGCTGTGGCTGCGCCGGGTCCCGGTCGTCCGCCGCCCCAAGCACATCCCGCAAGAAGGAGTCCAGTGACCGAAACCTCCCTCCGGCCCGGTGGCACCTCGTCCGACCGGCCGGTCCAGCACCAGACCGACGACGGCTGGGAGACCCTGTTCACCCCGCCGAACAACCCGATGCGGGCCCGGATCGCCCGCGGCCTGTTCCACAACGCGGTCCGCACCCTGCCCATCCGGGTCGTGTTCCCCGGCGGGCGCCGGATCGGCGCGGGCGGCCCCGACTCGCCGGTCATGCGGATCCACCGTCCGGCGGCGTTCTTCCACCGGCTCGGGGTGGACGCGAAGATCGGCTTCGGCGAGGCGTACATGGTGGGCGACTGGACCAGCAACTCGCTGGTCGAGCTGCTGACCGAGTTCTCCGCGCGGATGAGCACGCTGATCCCGCCGCGGCTGCAGGCGTTCCGGCGCTGGGTCGACCGGCGCCAGCCGTCCTCGGAGGAGAACACGGTCTCCGGTTCGCGGCAGAACATCCACCGGCACTACGACCTGTCGAACGAGCTGTTCGCCACCTTCCTCGACGAGACCATGACCTACTCCTCGGCGTGGTTCGAGCCCGGCTCCACCGACCTCCACAAAGGACAGTTGCGCAAGATCGACGGCGTGCTGGACTACGCGATGGTCGGCCCCGACACGCACGTGCTGGAGATCGGCACCGGCTGGGGCGCGCTGGCCCTACGGGCCGCCGAGCGCGGTGCCCGGGTCACCTCGCTCACCATCTCCGCCGAGCAGAAGGCGTTGGCGGAGAAGCGAATCGCCGACGCGGGCATGGCCGACCGGGTGCAGGTGCTGATGCGCGACTACCGCGAGGCCCAGGGCAGCTACGACGCCGTGGTCAGCGTGGAGATGATCGAGGCGGTCGGCGAGCGCTACTGGCCGACCTACTTCGGCGCCGTCGACCGCCTGCTCAAGCCGGGCGGGCGGTTCGGCCTGCAGTCGATCACCATGCCGCACGACCGGATGATGGCCACCAAGGACTCCTACACCTGGATCCACAAGTACGTCTTCCCCGGCGGCATCATCCCCTCGCCCGAGGCGGTGCAGAGCAGCCTCGCCCAACACACCTCGATGCGGGTGCACGCGTTCCGCGACTTCGGCCACGACTACGCCGAGACCCTGCGGCAGTGGCGGCTGCGGTTCCTCGGCCACTGGTCGCAGGTGTCCGCGCTCGGCTTCGACGACACCTTCCGCCGCATGTGGGAGTTCTACCTCGCCTACTGCGAGGCGGGCTTCCGCTCGGGCTACATCGGCGTGCGGCAGTTCTCCATCGGCCGCTGACGCCGCGGGCGCGGGCCGGGTGATCAACCGATCGCCCGGCCCGTACCGTGTGCGAGGCAACCTCCGAGCGTGGTCCCGCGTCCTGTGGACGGGAGTGGGAGAATCCCGCGCGAAGGGGAACGGTGTTCGTGACTCGCCAGGCTGGTGACACTCGCATGACCTATGGACCCGCCCAGGGGCAGCCGAATCGACCGGGCTACAACCCGACCCGTCGGATGGACCAGCCCAGGTCGCCTCAGCAGCCGCCGCCAGCGTATCGGCCGCCGCAGGGTCACCGAGTCCCTCCAGGACAAGGTCACCCGCTGCCGCCCGGACGCGGCGGTCCGCCGCCCCGGCAGGGTGGTCCGGTTCCGCCGCCGCGGCGCAAGCGGCGCTTCGGCCGGGTGGCGCTGGTCGTGCTGCTGGTCATCGTGGCGCTGCTCGCCGCCCTGTGGATCTACCTGGAGTCTTCGCTCAACCGCGTCGCGGCGCTGGGCGACTACGAGGGCAGGCCCGCCGCGGGTGCGGGGACCAACTGGCTGATCGTCGGCTCCGACAGCCGTGCGGGCCTCACCGCCGAGGACGAAGAGCGCTTGGCCACCGGCGACGCCAAGGGCCAGCGCACCGACACGATCATGCTGATGCACATCCCGGACAACGACACCAAGCCCACGCTGGTGTCGCTGCTGCGCGACTCCTATGTGGACATTCCGGGCAAGGGCAAGAACAAGCTCAACGCCGCCTACGCCTTCGGCGGCCCGCAACTGCTGGCCAAGACCGTCGAGCTGAACACCGGCCTGCGGCTCGACCACTACATGGAGATCGGCTTCGGCGGCTTCGCCGACGTCGTGGACGCGGTCGGCGGCGTCGAACTGTGCCTGGCCGCCCCGATCGAGGACCCGCTCGCGGGTATCAACCTGCCCGCGGGCTGCCAGGAACTCGACGGCGCCAAGGCGCTCGGCTACGTCCGCACCCGCAAGGGGCCGCGCGCCGACCTCGACCGGGTGATCCGCCAGCGCGAGTTCATCGGCGCGCTCACCGACAAGGCCACCAGCCTGGGCACGATCCTCAACCCGTTCAAGCTGTTCCCCCTGCTGGGCAGCGCGCCGGACGCGATCACCGTGGACGAGGGCGACCACCTGCACCACCTGCCCAGCCTGGCGTTCGCCATGGGCGCCGCGGGCAGTGGCGGCCTGACCACGACCACCGTGCCGATGGGTGGCGCGCAGAGCGTCAAGGGGGTCGGGTCGGTGATCGTGTGGGACAAGGCCAAGGCGCCCAGGCTGTTCGAGGCGCTCAAGACCGACGCGGAGGTCCCGGCCGACGTCATCGTCGGTCCGCCCGGGGGCTGAGCCGGTCCGCTCGGGGGCTGAGCCGGCAAACGGTAACCCCTGTCCCGGTCACGGACCGTGCCCCTACACTCGCCGGCGGCGACGATGCGGATGACCTCGCCGCCGACGAAGGAGGAGCCACGTGACAACCCTGCTCACCCGGCTGCACCAGGGGGTGGTCGCCGCCGTGCTGGTCGCGGGCAGTCTTGTGGTCACCGCCGGGCCCGCCACCGCCGACCGGCCGCCCAGGGTCACCAACGGGCCGTGCCAGTACGCCGAGACCCCGGATGACCCCGCCGCCCGGCCGGTGCCGCTGCCGCGCGACCCGCGGCGCACGCCGAACCGGGGCACGGTCGACGTCGAGCTCAAGACCACTCAGGGCCGGATCACGCTGACGTTGGACCGCGCGCAGGCGCCGTGCACGGTGCAGAGCTTCCTGCACCTCACGCGGCACCGGTTCTATGACCTGACCACCTGCCACCGGCTGACCGCGTACCCGACGCTGAAGGTGCTGCAGTGCGGCGACCCCAGCGGCACGGGGGAGAAGGGTCCGGGCTACAAGTACAAGGACGAACTGCCGACGACCCTGCCGCCCTGGCCCGGCGACACGACCGGCACGCGCAAGGTCTACGCGCGCGGCACGCTGGCCATGGCGAATGCCGGGCCGGACACCAACGGCAGCCAGTTCTTCCTGGTGTACGGCGATTCCCGGCTGCGCCCGGACTACACGGTGTTCGGCACCGTGGACGCCACCGGATTGTCCACTGTGGACAAGGTGGCCGCCGGCGGGATCGTGCCGACGGCCGAGGAGCCCGCACCGGTCGACGGCACGCCGGTGCTGACCACGACGATCCGCACCGCCCGCGCGTGCTGACCTGAGACGCGAGGAAGGTGGCCTTCGAAGATCGAAGGCCACCTTCCTCGCGTCTGGGCTACTGGTCCTTGTGGTCGCTCTGGGCGATGATCGTGTTCAGCAGGCTGACGACCTGCTGATGCCCGGTGGCGGCGGCGTCGAACTTGCCGCGCATCTCGGTGAACCCGGTGTCGACGTGGCTGCGGAGGTCGGTCAGGTCTTCGCGCATCGCGTTGAGGACTCGGGTGTTCTGCTCGCGGAATTCGCGGATCTCAGTGCGGATCTCGCTGACGTCCCGGTCCGCGCCGCCCGCCAACACGCGGGCGGCCGCCGCGTCTCGCGCACTGTGGGATACGCGGTCGACCAGTGTGCGTACCTGCGTTTCCAGCGCGGTCACGCGAGCCTCAAGGTTGTCGGGCTGAGCCATGGCCGAAGTTTACCGGTTCGCCACCGCGAAGGAGTCCGACCGAGGTCGGACTCCTTCGAAGGTGTGAATACCTCAGGCGGCGTTCTTGCGGGCGCGCAGCACTTCGAGCGCCTTGTCCGCGTGCACGGCCATGCGAAGTTCGCTCTTGACCGCCTCCAGCACCTTGCGGTCGGTGTCGATCACGAAGGTCTTGCGCTTGGTCAGCAGCGGGCCGAACTTGCGCCGGACGCCGAACTCGGTCGCCACGGTGCCGTCCGGGTCGGACAGCAGCGGGAAGTCGAACGAGTTGAGGGTGGAGAACTGCGCCTGCTTGTCGACCGAGTCCGGGCTGATCCCGATGCGGTGCGCGCCGACCTCGGCGAACTCCGCCGCGAGGTCGCGGAAGTGGCAGCTCTCCGCGGTGCAGCCGCCGGTCATCGCCGCCGGGTAGAAGAACAGCACGACCGGACCGGTGTCGAGGAACTCCTGCAGCGAGCGTTCCTTCCCGGTCTCGTCCTTGAGCTTGAAGTCGGACACGAGGTCTCCGGGCTTCATAGGGACAACTCCTCGATTCTGTTAGACGGCGTGGGTTTTCTTCGGGGGCAGCGGAAAGAACCCGCTCGTGCGTGCAACGTACTCGGCGTAGCCGGGGCGGCTGTTGGACAGGTGCTTCTCGGTCAGCGGTTTGCCGGTGCCCTTGGCCAGCAGGTAGGTCATGGCCAGCGGCGAGAGCACGGTGGCCGCGCCCACCCACGAGTGGCACGCCAGCAGGTAGAGCCCCCACCACACGCACGCGTCGCCGAAGTAGTTGGGGTGCCGGGTGAAGCGCCACAGGCCGGTGGCGAGCACGGTGCCCTTGTTCACCGGGTCGGCGGCGAACCGGCTGAGTTGCCAGTCGCCGACGGTCTCGAACAGGAACCCGGTCAGCCATACCGCGACGCCCAGGTAGCCCAGGATTCCGAACGACTGCTCGCCGTACTGCGCGACCTGCACCGGCAGCGACACGAACCACATGATCACGCCCTGGGGCAGGAACACGACCCGCACCATGTGCGCGTTGGGACTGCCCTTGGCGTCGGAAAGGATCTTGGCGTAGCGGCGGTCTTCCGGCTTGCCGTGGTTGCGGATGTGCAGGTGCGCGGCGAGGCGGACGCCCCAGATCACCGTGAGCGCGGTGACGACGAGCCGCAACGCCAGCGATCCGTCCCCTGTGGACAGTCCAAAGGAGACCAACGCGACGCCGGCGAAACCCAGACCCCACACGGTGTCGATGGTGTCCCACTTGCCGCGGCGCAGGCTGATCGCGAACGTGGCCGCCATGACCAGAGCCACCGCGGCGGCGCTGACGGCGAGGTTGAGCAGCAGGGCGCCGTAGTTCACCGGGCGACCTCGGCCTGCGGCCGGTGGGCCAGCAGCTCGGCCCGGGTGCGTGGCAGCCCGGCCGAGCCCACCGCGGTCGGCCGGACCGCGAGGATCTGGTCGACGCCCATCCGGTTCTCCGCGAACGCGAGCGCGCCGCCCGCCATGTAGAGCCGCCAGACCCGGGCCTGCTGCTCACCGACCAAAGCGACCAGCTCGTCCCACTTCCGCTCCAGCGTGTCCGCCCAGGCCAGCACCGTCCACACGTAGTGCTCGCGGATCGCCTCGACGTCGCGGACCTCCAGGCCGGCGTCCGTCAGCAGGTCGACGGTCTGCCCGACCGGGCGCATGTTCATGTCGGGGGCCACATAGGACTCGATGAACGCGCCACCGCCCTGCGCGACCGCGCCGCGCGACATCTGTTGCAGCAGCAGGCGTCCCTCCGGTTTGAGCATCCTGAACAGGGTGGCCGCGTACACCGGGTAGTTCTTCGCGCCGACGTGCTCACCCATCTCCAGGGTGCCGATCGCGTCGAACGGCTCGTCGGCCAGCTCGCGGTAGTCCTGCAGCCGCACGTCGACCCGGTCGGTCAGGTCGTATTCGTCGAGCCGGGCGAGGATGAACTGGCGCTGCTCCTTGGACAGGGTGATGCCGGTGACGTGCACCCCGTAGTGCTTGGCGGCGTGGATGGACAGCGAACCCCAGCCGCAGCCGACGTCGAGCATGCGCATGCCGGGCTTGAGGCCGAGCTTGGTGCACACCAGGTCGAGCTTGTCGCGCTGGGCGTCCTCGACGGTGTAGCCGGGCTCGCGGGAGGTCCAGTAGCCGCAGGAGTAGGCCATCTGCGGGTCGAGCACGCGCTTGTAGAACTCGTTGGACAGGTCGTAGTGGTGCGCGATCGCGGCCCGGTCGCGCGCCTTGGTGTGTTCCTTGCCCGAGAGCCGCGCCTCCTCGGCGGGCACGGGCGGGCGCTTGCCGACGATGCCGAGCTTGACGCCGGTCAGCACCAGCTCGGCCTTCTCCTTCAGCGTCAGCTTCGGCTTGCTGATCTTGCTTTCCCGGGTCAGCGCCCAGAACAGGGCCAGCGCCTCGTAGAGGTCCCCCTCGACGTCGAGGTCGCCGGAGACGTACGCGCGGGCCAGGCCGAGCTCGTTCGGGTCCCACAGCAGCCGCCGCAGCGCCCGCCGCGATCGGACGATGCCCACCGGTCCGCCCTGGGGGCCCGCCTCGCTGCCGTCCCAGGCCCGCAGCCGGATCGGTAGCGGCGCGCCGAGCACGCGTTCGGCGACCTCGGCCAGTGTGGATGCGACTGGGGCGGATGCGGCCACCGCTGGGCTCCGATCGTCGTCGTGGCACGGTTGCGGGTTATTCGTCGTCACACCGTCGGGGGATGGGTTCCCGGACCGGCGGCACAGGGTGAAAATATCGGGTCCGTGACGACGACGACAGCAGGCGGCCGGTTCGCGCGCGCCGTGACCGAGGTGTTCTCCCCGGCGGTGGTCGTGCTGGTGCTGCCGCTCGCGGTCGCCTGGCACGCGACGGCCCACCACCTCGGCGCGACGCTGCTGTGGGGCCTGTCGGTGGCGCTGTTCTCCAGCGTTCTGCCGATGGCCTTCATCCTGCGCGGTGCCCGGCAGGGCCGCTGGGACACCCACCACGTGCGCGACCGCGAACACCGGTTCCTGCCCCTGATGGTCGGCCTCGGCTCGACCACGGTCGGCATCGCGTTGCTCCTCGTCGGCGACGCGCCGCGGGAGGTGGTGGCGCTGTCGGTGTCGATGTTCGCCACGCTGGCGGTGTGCATCGCGGTCACCCGGTTCTGGAAGGTCTCGCTGCACGCGGCGGTCGCGGGCGGTGCCATCGCCATGGTCGCCCTGCTCTACGGCCCGTGGAGCCTGCCGCTGCTCGGCCCGCTGGCGCTGGTGTGCTGGTCGCGGGTGGTGCTGGGGGATCACACGGTGGCCCAGGTGCTGGTGGGCGCGTTACTCGGCCCGGTCGTCGGCGGCGCCGTCTTCCTCTTGGTCCGCTGACGCTTCTAAGCTGGCCCGGTGTGGGAGCTGGCGCAGGTGAACGTGGCGATCATGCGCGCACCGCTGACCGACCCGTCGATGGCCGAGTTCGCGGCCGCCTTCGACCCGGTCTCCCGACTGGCCGACGACACCCCCGGCTTCGTCTGGCGCCTGCGCTCCACGGGCGGCCACGCCGTGATCACCCGCGACGGTTGCGAGCAGGTCGTGAACCTCTCGGTGTGGCGGGACTACCGAAGCATGCACGAGTTCGTCTACCGCAGTGCCCACGGCCGACTGCTGCTGCACCGGGACAGGTGGTTTCGCCCCACACCGCAGCCGTCGACCGCGCTGTGGTGGATGCGCGCGGGTGAACTGCCCGGCATCGAGCACGCGCTGGCCCGGTTGAGCCACCTGCGGAGGTTCGGACCGTCCCCGCAGGCGTTCTCCCTGCTGCGACAGTTCACCCAAGACGGCAGACCCATCCGACGCGGCAGCCGGTCCGGTCAGTAGTCCATCCGCGCGTGAATGAGCGTGTGTCGGTGGTGTGGCCCACGGATGCCGAAGGAAGGTGCATCGAACTGACAAGCGTCATCTTGTCCCGTGCCCTACTTGGCCGACTTTTCCAGGTCGGCCAGGCGAGCCATGACACGCGCCGCCATGTCGGCCGCGTTGAGGCGGTAGTCGGTCCACTTGTCCCGCGCGTTGCGTCCAGGTAGTCCTCTGCTTCTTCAGTGGACTCGGTCATGAGCCGCTCCCGCGTTGTTGGGCACCGCGACGTGCGAGGTTCGAGCAAGGCTAGTAGTCGACCCGGTCCGTTCGGGCGTCCCAGGCGGTGAACGGGTCCGTTTCCGTTCCGGTGCGCACCTGCGCCACCGCCACCGGCCAACTCTCCCGAGGGCGGGCGAACACCTCGTAGAACTCCCGATCGTCGAAGCCCGCCAACGCGGCGTCGTCGCGGTCGGCGGCGTAGAGGACCTGGTCGACGCGGGCCCACAGGGCGGCCGACAGGCAGAGCGGGCATGGTTCGCACGACGACACCAGGACGCAGCCGGTCAGCCGGAAGTCGCCGATCGTGGCGCAGGCTTGGCGGATGGCGACGACTTCGGCGTGGGCGGTCGGGTCCAGGTCGTGGGTGACCCGGTTGACCCCGCGGGCGAGCACCTCGCCGTCGCGCACGATCAGGGCGCCGAAGGGGCCGCCACCTGCGGCGACGTTGTCCTGGGCGAGGCGGATGGCCTCGTCGAGCCACTTCTCCATGGGTTACCTGACCGTCCTGCTGCGGCCGCGGAACTCCGCGACGACCTCGGCACCGCGGGACACGGTGACGTCGTAGATGCCGCTGCGCCCGTACCGCGTGCGCTCGGTCGCCCGCGCGACCAGCACATCGCCCAGGTGGACGGCGGCGACGAAAGTGATGTCCGCGCCCGCCGCAACGGTGACCGGGCCGTGGCTGTTGCACGCGCACGCGAAAGCGGTGTCGGCCAGCAGGAACACGTAGCCGCCGTGGCCGATGCCGTGGCCGTTGACCATGGTCTCGGTGACCGTCATGCCCACTTCGGCGTGGCCGGGCCCGGCGGCGTGCAGCGTGATGCCGAGCGAGGCCGACGCCAGGTCGTCGGCCATCATCCGGGTGACGGGCTCTGGGGTCATGGCTCCTCGATATGGTCGGCAGGCCGCCATCGTAGGCGGGAGAGTTCCACCACAGACTCCTTGCACTTCCGAATGTAGGACGTCAAACTAAATTACTCGGTCCTACATGTCCCAGGAGGCCCGCCATGTCCGCACCGCTGTACCGCCCGGCGCACCCGGTCCGGTTCGTGACCGCGGCCAGCCTGTTCGACGGGCACGACGCGGCGATCAACATCATGCGCCGGATCCTGCAGGCCCAGGGTGCCGAGGTGATCCACCTGGGGCACAACCGGTCGGTCCGCGAGGTCGTCGCGGCGGCCATCCAGGAGGACGTCCAGGGCGTGGCGATCAGCGCCTACCAGGGCGGCCACGTCGAGTACTTCAGCTACCTGGTCGAACTGCTGGCCGAGCAGGGCGCCGGCCACGTCAAGGTGTTCGGCGGGGGCGGCGGCGTCATCGTCCCCGACGAGATCAAGCTGCTGCACGCGCGCGGTGTGGCGCGGATCTTCTCCCCGGCGGACGGCCAGACCCTCGGCCTCACCCGGATGATCAACTCGATGATCGAGGCGTGCGACGTCGATCCGGCCCAGGCGGCGCCCGTCGACCGCGACGCGCTGCTCGCGGGCGACCACAGCGCGCTGTCCCGGGCCATCACCCAGATCGAGGCGGGCACTCTCGCCGACGACGTGCGCGCCGCCATCGCCGACGCCGCGCGCACGGTGCCCGTGCTGGGCATCACCGGCACGGGCGGCTCCGGCAAGTCCTCGCTGACCGACGAACTGGTCCGCAGGCTCCGCCTCGACCAGCAGGACAAGCTGCGCATCGCGGTCATCGCCGTCGACCCGACCCGGCGCCGCGGCGGCGGCGCGCTGCTCGGCGACCGCATCAGGATGAACGCCCTCGACGGCGGCACCGTGTTCTTCCGCTCCATGGCCACCCGCGGCGCGGGCTCCGAGGTTCCCGACGGCCTGGCTGACGCGATCGCCGCGTGCAAGGCGGCGGGCAACGACCTGGTGATCGTGGAGACCCCCGGCATCGGCCAGGGCGACGCCGCGATCGTGCCCTACGTCGACACCTCGCTGTATGTGATGACACCGGAATTCGGCGCCGCGTCACAGCTTGAGAAGATCGACATGCTCGACTTCGCCGACGTGGTGGCCATCAACAAGTTCGAGCGCCGCGGCGCCGAGGACGCCCGCCGCGACGTGGCCCGCCAGCTCGTGCGCAACCGCGAGGCGTTCGGCCAGTCGTGGGAGGACATGCCGGTCTTCGGCACCAGCGCCGCCACCTTCAACGACGACGGTGTCACCGCGCTCTACCTGGAACTGCGCGGACTACTGGCTGACAAGGGCGTCGCGTTCGGCGAGGGCACGCTGGCGCGCGTCGAGACCCGAGTGTCCACTTCGGCCTCGACGATCGTGCCGCCCGCGCGGGCGCGCTACCTGTCCGAGATCGCCGAGATGGTCCGCGGCTACCACCGCGAGACCGACGAGCAGGTCGCCGCGGTGCGCACGCACTCCGCGCTTTCGACCGCGCGGCAGGCGCTTTCCGCCGCCGGTTCGTCCACTGAGGATATCGAGCGACTGGCCGCCGATGCCGAGCGGCGAGTCGACCGCGACACCGCCGAGCTGCTCGCCCAGTGGCCCGCGACCGTCGAGCGGTACGCCGCGGACGAGCTGGTGGTGCGGGTCCGCGACAAGGAGCTGCACACCACACTGTGGCGGGAAACCCTGTCCGGCAACCGGGTTCCGCGGGTGGCGCTGCCCCGCTTCGACGACGACCCGTCGCTGGTCCGGTTCCTGCGCAAGGAGAATCTGCCCGGCGGCTTCCCGTACACCGCGGGGGTGTTCCCGTTCAAGCGCGAGGGCGAGGACCCGGCCAGGATGTTCGCGGGCGAGGGCGACGCCTTCCGCACCAACCGCCGGTTCAAGCTGCTCTCCGCGGGCAACCCGGCCACGCGGCTGTCCACCGCGTTCGACTCGGTGACGCTCTACGGCCGCGACCCCGACACCCCGCCCGACGTCTACGGCAAGGTCGGCACCTCCGGGGTGTCCATCGCCTCGCTGGACGACATGAAGGCGCTCTACGACGGGTTCGACCTCACCTCGCCGACCACCTCGGTGTCGATGACGATCAACGGCCCCGCGCCGACGATCCTGGCGTACTTCCTCAACACCGCCATCGACCAGCGCGTCGACGCGTTCGTGCTGGAGCACAACCGGGAGCCCTCGGCCGACGAGCACGCGGAGTTGGCCGCGTGGGCGCTGGCGAACGTGCGCGGCACGGTGCAGGCCGACATCCTGAAGGAGGACCAGGGCCAGAACACCTGCATCTTCTCCACCGAGTTCAGCCTGCGGATGATGGCCGACATCCAGGAGTGGTTCATCCGGCACAAGGTCCGCAACTTCTACTCGGTGTCGATCTCCGGCTACCACATCGCCGAGGCCGGGGCGAACCCGATCAGCCAGCTCGCGTTCACCCTCGCCAACGGCTTCACCTATGTGGAGTCGTACCTGGCCCGCGGCATGAACATCGATGACTTCGCGCCGAACCTGTCGTTCTTCTTCTCCAACGGGATGGACGCCGAGTACTCGGTGATCGGCCGGGTCGCGCGGCGCATCTGGGCGGTGGCGATGAAGCAGCGCTACGGCGCGGCCGAGCGCTCGCAGAAGCTCAAGTACCACGTGCAGACCTCCGGGCGTTCGCTGCACGCGCAGGAGATGAACTTCAACGACATCCGCACCACGCTGCAGGCGCTGTGCGCGCTGTACGACAACGCGAACTCCTTGCACACCAACGCTTTCGATGAGGCGATCACCACCCCGACCGAGTCGTCGGTGCGCCGCGCGATGGCTATCCAGCTCATCATCAACAAGGAGTGGGGCCTGTCGATGAACGAGAACCCGATGCAGGGTTCCTTCGTCATCGACGAGCTGACCGACCTGGTCGAGGAGGCCGTGCTCACCGAGTTCGATCGCATCTCCGACCGCGGCGGCGTGCTCGGCGCCATGGAGACCGGCTACCAGCGCGGCCGTATCCAGGACGAGTCGATGCTCTACGAGCACCGCAAGCACGACGGCACGCTGCCGCTGGTCGGCGTGAACACCTTCCTGCCCGCCAAGGGCGAGGAGGACGAGGTGTTCGAGATCGAGCTGGCCCGCGCCACCGAGGACGAGAAGCGCTCCCAGGTCGACCGCACCCGGGAATACCAGCGGCGACACGGCGACGAGGCACAGGCGGCGCTGGCGCGGCTGCGCGAGGTCGCCGCGTCCGACGGCAACGTGTTCGACGAGCTGATGACCGCGGCCAGGGTGTGCACGCTGGGTCAGGTCACCGAGGCGTTCTTCGAAGTCGGCGGTCAGTACCGGCGCAACGTGTGATGCGGGACAATCGCGGGGCGACAACGGTGTCGAGGGAAGAGATGAGGGTCGCCGAGTGAGCGAGCGTGCGAGTGAACCGAAGGCACCGAGCGAGATCAGCCGGGTCGGCGTGGTCGGGTCCGGTCTGATGGGGTCGGGCATCGCGGAGGTGTGCGCGCGGGCCGGGCTGGACGTCATCGTCGCCGAGGTGAGTGCCGACGCGCTGGCCGGAGGCCGCAAGCGCGTCGAGACCTCGCTGGCCCGCGGTGTGCGCAGCGGCAAGCTGGCCGAGCAGGAGCGGGACGCGGCGCTGTCGCGGATGCGGTTCACCACCGATCTCGGCGACTTCGCCGACCGGCAGGTCACCATCGAGGCGGTGGCCGAGATCGAGCAGGTCAAGGTCGACGTGTTCGCCACGCTGGACAAGGTCGTCACCGACCAGGACGCCATCTTCGCCTCGAACACCTCGTCCATCCCGATCATGAAGCTCGGCATGGCCACCTCGCGGCCCCAGCAGGTCATCGGCGTGCACTTCTTCAACCCGGTGCCGGTGCTCAAGCTGGTCGAGTTGGTGCCGTCGCTGCTCACCGCGCCGGAGGCCCGCGACCGCGCGAAGGACTTCGTGGAGTCCGCGCTGGGCAAGCAGGTCATCCTGTCCCAGGACCGCGCGGGCTTCGTCGTCAACGCGCTGCTGGTGCCGTACCTGCTGTCCGCGATCAGGATGATGGAGTCCGGCTTCGCCTCGGCCGACGACATCGACAGCGGCATGGTGCTCGGCTGCGCGCACCCGATGGGCCCGCTGCGGCTGACCGACCTCATCGGCCTGGACACCACCAAGGCCATCGCGGATTCGCTGTACTCGGAGTTCAAGGAGCAGCTCTACTCCGCGCCGCCGCTGCTGCTGCGCATGGTGGACGCGGGCCTGCTGGGCAAGAAGAGCGGCCGCGGCTTCTACCAGTACTAGTCTTCAGTACACAATGGACACTCGGCCGGTCGCCAGACGGCAGTCGCGATCTCGGTCAGCCACACCTGCGGCAGGCCGAGGCGCGGTCCGACCTGGGGGCCGGTGGGGGCGCAGACGAACACGCTCGCCAGGGCGACCGGGCAGCACCGCACTCGGTCAGCGCTCGCACGGTCGCCTCGGTGGCCGAGCCCAGGTTGATCGCGTCGTCGACTACCACCGCCCGGGTGCCGCGGACGTCGAGTCCGGGCGGCACGGCGTACCGCGGTGTGCCGTCGGCGGTGACTGTCCGCGTCGTGTAGGCGAACCGGGTGCCCAAGGCGGCGGCGACCCACTGAGCGAGGAACGCGCCGCCGTCGAGTGGGCCGACGACGAGGTCGGCGGCGGTCCCGGCCAGCTTCGCGGCGAGCAGGCCCGCCGCGTCGCGCAGTCGGGCCGGGTGGGTGATCAGCAGGTCGAGGTCGAGCCAGGTGTCGCCGTGGTGGCCGGATTCGAAGACGACGTGGCCGCGGCGCACAAGGTCGTTCGGGATGCCCATTCGACTATCCTGCCCGACCCGCACGAGTAATAGGGGCGTCAGCACTCGGCGTGCGGCGTTATCGATTTGGTGGATTACCCCGACGGTGCGTATTCAAACCCCGTTCTGGGGCTCGTACCAGCGAGAACAAGTTACCGGTGAGTCACTGGGTCGGGTGAATCGAATTCCGGTTGCACCGTCCGTTGACGTGTTCGTCACACTTGGGGCTGTACTCGGCGGTAATTCCGCACAGTGATGAGGTGGCACTTATCGCATTACGGCAGTCCGTGGGCATGCCCGGCGCCCGGCTGGCGGGCGTCGGGTCGTACCTTCCGACGGGTTCGGTCGGCAGCGCGGAGATCGCGGCCCGCTTCGGCCGCACCGCCGACTGGGTGCGCGAGCGCACCGGCATCGTCTCGCGGCGGTTCGCCTGCGTGGGCGAGACGGTCGACGACATGGCCGTCGCGGCGGGTGAGCGGGCGTTGGCGCACAGCGGGGTCGACGCCGCCGACCTCGACCTGGTGATCGTCGCGACGTGCAGCCTCGAAGTCCCCATCCCCGGTCTCGCCGCCGGGATCGCCGCCCGGCTCGGCGCGGCCCGGGCCGCCGCGTTCGACCTCAACGCGGCCTGCGCCGGGTTCTGCTACGCGCTGGCCGTCGCCGCCGACACGGTGCGGTCGGGCTCGGCGCGCACGATCCTGGTCGTGGGCACCGAGAAGATGTCCGCGCTGGTCGACCGGGCCGACCTCGGTACCTCGATCATCTTCGGCGACGGCGCGGGGGCGGCCGTGGTCACCGCGTCGGCCGAGCCCGGCATCGGCCCGATCGTCTGGGGCAGCGACGGCGCCGCGGCCGACCTGATCCACATGCCGACTGGCGGTCGGATGGCCATGGCGGGCCAGGCGGTTTTCCGGTGGGCCACCACCGAGATCCACCCGATCGCGCTACAGGCGTGCGAGCGCGCCGGTATTCGGCCAGGGGAGTTGGCCGCGATCGTGCCGCACCAGGCGAACCTGCGCATCGTGGAGGCGCTGGCGCAGAAGATCGGCGCCCCGGACGCCGTGGTCTCCCGCGACGTCGTGGAGTGCGGGAACACCTCGGCGGCGTCGATCCCGATGGCGCTGGACCGGTTGCTGGGGGAGGGTTTGGCGGCGCCGGAGGGGTTGGCGCTGCTGATCGGCTTCGGCGCCGGACTCACCTACGCGGCTCAGGTGGTGCGGCTGCCCGCGCGGGTCCCCGCCCCGGTGTAGCTCCCGCGATCAGGTCGCGATACCAGAAATAGGAGTCCTTCGGGGTGCGCGTCTGGGTCGCGTAGTCCACGTGCACCAGGCCGAACCGCTCCCGATACCCGGCCGACCACTCGAAGTTGTCCGTGGCCGAACATCGGCAGTGTCCTTTCGCGACAGTCAGCGGACGGGACTATGAGCGAATGTCACGTAGGAGTCGTGGCGGACCGGGACACCGTCAAGGGCGGCCGGGCGCGAATTCGTGGGGGCGTTTGCGCAGGCCGAGAAGCCATTGCACCGCCTGCTCACACCGAACCGCCGCGAACCCGTCACCGAACGGGTTCTCCGCCGGAGCCACCGCGAGCCGCTCGACATGGCTCAGCACCAGCTTCTCCGCGATCCGGGCGATCACGGCACGGTCGGCGCCCGCCGTCCACGGGTGGCCCGGGTGCGCGGGCTCGGCCCATGTGCCGCACTCCCCGCCCAGCACGAGCACCGGCACGCCGAAGCTCGGCGCCTGTTCCGCCAGGACGTCGGAGTCCGTGACCGCCGCCGCCGCGACCGAGAGCAGGCAGACCAGTTCCGGCTGGAGCAGCGGGTCGGTGATCGTGACTCGCACGAGCCGCCCGAGCATGTCGTAGGCGCGGTGGCGCAGGTCGCTGCCGCGCGGAGCGGGGAGGACGACCTCCAGGTCCGGGGTCGCCAGCACCAGGTCGGCGATTCCGTGCAGCACCCTGGTCAGCTCGTCGTCGGCCCAGTGTGTCGGGTCGAGCACCACCAACGCCATCCGGCACTCGCCCGCGACGACGGTGTCCTCGATGGCCTGTACCCGCGCGTCGGGGTGGCTTCGGTGGCGGTCGAGGGCGTCGAAACCGGCGTCGACGGCGGTGCTGCCGACAGTGACGACCTTCGGGCCCGCGTGCGCCTCGCCCGCGAGGTTGGCCGTCGCGTCGGGGGTGGCGGCCAGGTGCAGGGAGCAGACCTGGGCGATCAGCCTGCGGTGGCCCTCCTGCGGAAACGGTGCGGTGAGGTCGAAGGAGCGCACCCCGGCGTCGAGGTGCACCACCGGCACACGACGCCAGAACGCGGCCATGGCGCCCGCGAACGCGGTCGCGGTGTCACCCTGCACCACCACGGCGTCGGGCGGCCGGTCGGTGTACGCGTGGTCGAGCCCGGCGAGGAGCTGCGCCGCCGCGCGGGTGGTGTCCTGGCCGTCGCGGGCCAGCTCGACCAGCATGTCGGCGGCGAGCCCGAAGGCCGACAGCGTCTCGGTGACGGCGGTCGCGTGGTCGCCGCAGGCCAGCAGCACGGGCCGAACCCGGCCGCGGCGGCGCATCGCGGTGGCGAGCGGGGCCAGCTTCACCGCGGCCGACTGCTCACCGACGACGAGGCACACCTCGGGCACGCGCCCCGGCGGCAGCGGCTCGGGCAGCGGAACCA
This sequence comes from Actinokineospora sp., assembly GCF_052390155.1. Lineage (NCBI taxonomy): Bacteria > Bacillati > Actinomycetota > Actinomycetes > Pseudonocardiales > Pseudonocardiaceae > Actinokineospora > Actinokineospora sp. The sequence continues at coordinate 20,105 of NZ_JBQTHF010000074.1, forward strand.
GCGTGTTCATCGGCCCCCTCCCGTCCTGCTTCCCCTGTCGGCGATACCGACTCCGACGTTACCCGCGGTAGCAGTTTAGGCCGTTTCGACACGCCGACCACGCTATTTTCCACTGTGGACGGTGACGGTCCGCAATCGCGGCTCAGGTCCGGGTGGCGCCGCGCTGGACGTTCTGCAGTCGCGTGGCGTACACGGCGGCCTCGGTGCGGCGGTCGAATCCGAGCTTGTGCAGCAGGGTCGAGACGTAGTTCTTGACCGTCTTCTCCGCGAGGTAGAGCTGCGCGGCGATCTGCCGGTTGGTCATGCCCTGGGCGATCAGGTCGAGGATCTTGCGCTCCTGCGGGCTCAGCGTGCTGTAGCGCGGGTCCTCGGAGCGCCCGGCGCGCAGCCGGTCGAGCACGGTCGCGGTGACGCCCGCGTCGAGCAGCGACTCGCCCGCGGCGAGCGTGCGCACCGCCGAGACCAGGTCGTTTCCGGTGACCTGCTTGAGCATGTAGCCCGACGCGCCCGCCATGATCGCGCCGAAGAGGGCCTCGTCGTCGGAGAACGAGGTGAGCATCAGGCACGCGGGCGGCGGCTCGACGGCCGCGCGGACGTCGCGGCACACCGTGACGCCCTCGCCGTCGGGCAGCCGCACGTCGAGGATCGCCACGTCCGGGCGCAGCGCCGGGATGCGCGCGAGCGCCTGCGCGGCGGTGGCCGCCTCACCCACCACGTCGATGTCCTCCTCGACGTCGAGGAGCTGGCGCAGTCCCCGGCGGACCACCTCGTGGTCGTCGAGCACGAACACGGAGATGCTCATCCATTCGCCTCCTGGCCTCGCGGGTGCCGTGCCAGCGGCACCTCCCAGTCCACCCGGGTCCCGCCGGCGGCGGGGGAGTCGATGTGGCACCAGCCGTGCCAGCGCTGCGCCCGCTGCGCCATGTTGGCCAGCCCGCTGCGCTGGGTGATGCCCGTGGGCAGGCCGATCCCGTCGTCGCGCACGAGCAGGCCGAGCGCGGTGGCGCGCCGGTCGACGGACACGGTGACCTGCACGCTGCCCGCGTCGGCGTGCCGAACCACGTTGGACAGCGACTCGCGCAGCGTGGCGATCAGGTCGAGCTGCACCTCGGGCGGCACCACCGAGTCCAGCGGCCCCTCCAGCCGGACGGTGGGCTCGTAGCCCAGCGACGCGGTCGCGTCGGAGATCGCGCGCAGGATCTCCCCGCGCAGGCTGTAGGGCCCGTTCGCGGGCTGTTGCAAGGAGAAGATGCTGCGCCGGATCTCCCGGATGGTCTGGTCGATCTCCGCGACGAACTCGCCCAGCCGGGCGCCCCCGGCGGGCTCCATGGTTCGGATCGTGCCCTGCAGGCCGAGGCCGATCGCGAACAGCCGCTGGATCACCAGGTCGTGCAGGTCGCGGGCGATGCGGTCGCGCTCCTCCAGCAGCACGAGCCGCTGCCGCCCCTGCTGGGCGTGCGCGAACTCGATGGCGAGCGCGGCGTGCCCGGCGTAGCTGGCCACCATCCGCAGGTCGTCGTCGTCGAACGGGGCCGGGCCGCGGTTCTTCGCCACGATCAGCACGCCCAGCGGCTGCTGTCCGGTGCTCAACGGCACGATCACCGCGGGCCCCAGCGCCTTGATGCCGTCGGGGAGCTGGTCGTAGGTGGTGCTGGAGCGGGTGAAGGCCGCGGCGGCGACGTCCTCGATGAGCCTGCCGCGGCAGGTGCTGAACACGTCGCCGGAGAGGCTGGCGAGCACCGGCAGCCGTACGCCGACCAGCAGGTCGGCCAGGTCGCCGTCGACCGCGCGCAGCACCAGGTGCTCGGGCCCGTCGGGCACCGCGGCCACGGCGAGCACCGCGTCCGGGATCTCCCGCGCCCGGCGGACCAGCAGGTCGAGCGCGCCCTGCTCGGGCGGGCCGGTGCGCAGGATCGCGGTGACCTCGTTGGTGGCGCGCAGCCACTGCTCGCGCCGATGGCTCTTGTCGTAGAGGCGGGCGTTGTCGATCGCCATGCCCGCGGCGGCGGCCAGGGCGACGACGGCGTCCTCGTCGTCCTGGGTGAACGACCGGCCGCCGACCTTCTCGCCGAGGTAGAGGTTGCCGTACACCTCGCCGCGAACTCGGATCGGCACCCCCAGGAACGACCGCATCGGCGGGTGGTGCGGCGGGAAACCCGCGGCCGCCGCGTGCGCGGTCACGTCGTCGAGGCGCAGCGGCACGGTCTGCTGCGCGACCAGGCCGAGGACGCCCTTGCCCGCGGGTAGCACCCCGATAGCGGTGCGCAGCGCCTCGTCCATGCCGGTGTGGGTGAACTCGACCAGGTCGTCGCCCGCGCCGAGGACGCCGAGCGCGCCGTAGCGGGCGCCCGCGAGTTCACAGCCCGCGGCGACGATCCGGTCCAGCATGTCGGGCAGGGACAGGTCGCTGGACACCGAGAGCACCGCGTCGAGCAGGTGCCGAACCCGATCCTGGGACAGTTCGGCCGAGGCCGCGCGCTCGATCAGGCCGCGGAAGAGGTTGTTGCGGCGCAACGCGTGCAGGTCCGCGGCGAGCGCGCCGGACAGCGCCTCGTCCGGCCCACCCGCCTCGTTCGCACCCGTTCCCAGCACGGTGCCCCCACTCTCGGTTCGCACTCGTCCGGCTCGTCCCCGGGCCGGCTTCCCCAAGAAGGGATCGTTCACCTTCTCGCGTTTGATACACCCGGTACGCGATTTCCCGTCATTCGTAGGTCGAGCGTGGTCGCGATTGGGTCGACACGCAAGTGGAGGCGCCGCGAAATACCCGCTTGTCGGCTACCGCCACAGTATCCGGCGAGTCGGTGACCAGGTGACGGATCGTGACTCCGCGTCTATCGGCCCTCACCACAGGGTGGTCGCCCGCGTCCGGGATCGGCGTGCGGCAGGGTATTTCGGCACCAAGTCGCCGGGACTTGTCCCGGGTGTGGTCGGGCCGCTCGCCAGGCGGTCGCAACCGGGAATTCCGGCTCTGCGGCGGGTCGAGCGCGCAATGGCGACAATGGACTGAAAGCGCCTAATGGCCACTGGCGTGGCCGTCCGCGAATTCCCCGGAATCAATTGAGTCCACTGTGGATAGTGGGCTCGCCGCTCAGGTGTTCACCGCGACGCACTCGGAGCCGTAGAACCAGAGGATGTCCTCGATGTAGTACGCGTCCTCGAACTCGCAGCGGCCATCCGGGTCCGGCTCGATCAGGAACGCCGTGTACTCTCCGTCATTGGTCGGATTCGTAGCGTTGAGTAGTTCCAGGGCCCAGCCGCGCAGTCCGGGGACCAGGTCCTCGGCCGTCGAGTCGGCAGGCTGCTCGGTGAGGTGCAGACGCTCGGTCCACCGGCAGTCCGCGTGCCACCTGACCAGTACGTATGCGTACGACATGCGAGCCATCCCTTCGGTATGTATCTTCATCTCGTCACCTACGATAGACCAAAATCGTGTATCTTCACTTTGAAATGATAACGTTCACTCGAACGGAGGGCTCTTCGCCGATGACGACCAAGCGGACGGTCAGTGGCAACCGACGTGAGCTGGGCGCAGCGCTGCGCAGCTTCCGCAGGCGCGCGGGCTACATGCGCATCGAGGACGTGAACGACCTGCTCGATATCAGCTCGGTGACGATGGGCCGCATCGAGAACGGCGAGGCGCCGGTCGACCGCGCCAAGCTGAGAGTGCTGGCTGAGGCATACAAGCTCAGCGGCGACGAAACCGACGGTTTGATGGCGCTGGCCAAGCAGACCCGGACCACCAAGGGCGCCTTCCCGACCTTCGTCACGGTGAAGTCGCGGGCACTACTGGAACTGGAGACTGAGGCGACCGAGATCCTGATGGTGACCATCGATCTCATTCCGGCGTACTTCCAGACTGAGGGCTACACCCGGGCGCTGTTCGAGTCGACAGGCGAGCGGCTGCCGTCGGACCGCATGGACGAGCTGATGAACGTGCGAAAGGGCCGACAGGAGACTCTGGTGCAGCCGAACCCACCGATAGTGCGCGCGGTTATCCATGAGTGCGCGCTGCGGCTGCCGGTGGGCGGCGCGGAGGTCATGCACGAGCAGTTGACCTACCTGGCAGGCGCGTGCGACTTGCCGAACGTGGAGATCCAGGTTCAACCGATCGGTGCGGGTGCCTACCCGGGGATGGGTAGCGCGTTCCTGCTCATCCGGCTCGACAACGATCTCGCGACCGATCGAGTGCAGGTGGGTAGCCATGGCGAGGCGTTCTTCCGGGACCGTAGCGCCGCCACTGAGCCGTATCGGGTCGCCTGGGAGCGCAAACGGGTCGCGGCGTTGAGTTTGCCCGCCTCCAAAGCCGTTATCCTGGACGCGGCGCGTTCTTACGGGCCGACAGGCGATTCATAGCGTGGATCGGAGTGGTGAAGTCATGAGCGGGACCCTTGCGGGCTTGGTGTGGCGCAAGTCGAGCCGCAGCAGTGGCGCTTCCGGCGACGGGAACACCAATGACTGTGTCGAGGTGGCGTTCGCGGGTGTGGTGCCGGTGGTGCGGGACAGCAAGGGCGGTTCCGAGGTGCTGCGGCTGACGTCGACCGCGTTCGCGGCGTTCCTCGCGGAGCTGAAGTCGTGACCCTGGTCTGGCGCAAGTCGAGCCGCAGCAGTGGCGCCGGCGGCAGCGGGAACACTGGTGACTGTGTCGAGGTGGCGTTCGCGGGTGTGGTGCCCGTGGTTCGGGACAGCAAGTGCGGTTCCGAGGTGCTGCGGTTGACGTCGACCGGGTTCGCGGCGTTCGTCGCGTCCGTCAAGCGCGACGCCTGAGTGGATCGTCCGCGCCTGTGCTGACCGTTGTGGGCATCGGCGCGGACGGCTGGGTGGGTCTGTCCGCCACGGCCCGGGACGCGCTCGGCACGGCCGAGGTGATCGTCGGCTCCGCCCGGCAGTTCGCGCTGCTGCCCGGTTCGCTCACCGCCACACGGGTCGAGTGGCCGTCGCCGCTGCTGCCCGCGATCCCCGGCGTCCTCGACGCCCACCGCGACCGCGTGCTGTGCGTGCTCTCCAGCGGCGACCCGATGTTCCACGGCATCGGCACCACGCTGAGCAGGCTCACCCGGGTCCGCGTGCTGCCGCATCCGTCGTCGGTCGCGGTGGCCTGCGCCCGGATGGGCTGGGCCGGCGACGACGTCGAGGTGGTCAGCACGGTCGCCCGCCCGGTCGAGCGGCTGCACGCGGCGCTGCACCCCGGTCGACGCGTGCTGGTGCTGAGCGAGACCGGCGACACGCCCACCGCCGTCGCCGCGCTGCTGCGGGCGCGCGGGTTCGGGCCGAGCACCATGACCGTGCTGGAGGAACTGGGCGGGCCGGGGGAGCGCATCGTCACCGGGACGGCGGCCGGGTGGGCGGGCGCGAGCGGCCCGCTGAACGTCGTCGCGATCGAGTGCGCGGCCGACCCGGGCGCCCGCAGGCTGCCCCGCGCGCCCGGCCTGCCCGACGACGTCTACGAACACGACGGGCAGATCACCGAACGGGAGGTCCGCGCGGTCACCGTGGCGGCGCTGGCCCCCGAACCGGGCCAGCTCCTGTGGGACGTCGGCGCCGGGTCGGGCAGCGTCGGGATCGAGTGGCTACGGTCGCACCCGGCATGCCGCGCGGTCGCCGTCGAGCCGCGCGCCGACCGCGCCGACCGGATCGAGCGCAACGCGCTTTCCCTTGGTGTACCAGGGTTACGGCTGGTGCGCGGGTCCGCGCCCGCCGCGTTGGCAAGCCTGCCCGCCCCGGACGCGGTGTTCGTCGGCGGCGGGGCGACCGCTCCCGGTGTGCTGCCCGCGTGCTGGGCGGCCCTGCGGCCGGGCGGGCGGCTGGTGGTGAACGCGGTGACGGTCGAATCGGAGGCTCTGGTGGCCCAGTGGCGCACGGACGTCGGCGGCGAACTGACCCGGCTCGCGGTGAACCGCGCCGAGCCCATCGACGGTGTCATCGGCTGGCGGCCACTGCTGCCGGTCACGCAGTGGGTGGCGGTCAAGTGACGGTGCGCGTCGACCCGGCGGACCCGCCGCTGCCCGCGCGGAGGCGGCTGCCGCCGAACCGCGGCCCGTACACTGTGGACGGTGAGCAGGCACTGCCCGTGAACACCGTCACCAAAAGACAGCGGCGGCGAACTCGACGCCGCGCGGGAACTCGGTGTGCCGGTGGTGATCGTGCGCAGATCGCCCGCGCCGGACGTGCGCTCGGCCGTCGCGGAGGTGCTGAAAATGGCTGACCGTGGAGGGAAATCATGATCGCGGCTGAGGCGGCGGGCAGGCTCGCGCGCTGCGCGGCGGTGTTCGAGCCGGGCGACCCGGCCCGCGCCGGATCGGTGGCGTTCCACGGCGACCTGCCGGACGGGGTCGGCGAGCCGGGGGAGTTGACCGTGGTCGAGCCGGTCGGCGACGGGGTGCGGGCGGTCCGCGTTCCGGTCGTGCGGCTGTCGGTGGCGGACGCGGTGCCGGTGCTGACTCGGGCCCGCCGTGGCCCCGACGCGCACTCGGCGGCGGCGTTCTGGGGCGCGGTTGTGTTGGTGGCGCTGCAATTGGTGGCCCGCGGGCGGATCATGCCGGGCGTCTCGCCGGGCGGGTTCGACGCGTGGCGGGCCGGGCCGCTCGACGCGGCGGACGCGGCGCGGCTGCGGGAGTTGGCCGCCGCCATGCCCGCTCGGGCGCGTGCCGTCCCGGTGTCCGACCAGCCCGAACCCTCACTGCCGGACGCACTCGCGCTGGTGCGCGGGTTTGTCGACGCGGTGGCCGACGGGATGCCGCGCACGCCCGCCGCACCGCTGGCGGTCGGCGGGCCGCTGTTCGCCTCCCGCGCGCCGAACCAGGTGCCGCGGCTGCGCGCGTGGTCCGACGAGATCGCCGCGGGCCTCGACGCCGGGGTGCGGATCTCGCTGCGGCTTGAGGTGCCCGGCGACGACTACGCGGGCGGCGCGTTCCACGCCGTCGTACAGGCGCATTCCCTTGCCGATTCGGCGATCGTGGTCGACGCGGCGGAGCTGTGGGAACGCACCGACCACGGCCTCGGCCCGAACGCGCGGATCGAGCTGACCCTCGCGCTGCGCCGCGCCGCGCGCGCGTGGCCGACACTCGACCGGCTGCTGGCCCAGGCCGTGCCGGACCGCCTGGTGCTCGACGACACCGAGGTCGGCGACCTGTTCGGCCAGGCACCCGCGCTGGCCGCGGCGGGCGTCGAGGTGCACTGGCCAAGGGAACTGCTGCGGTCGCTGTCCGCCCGCGCCGTGATCGGCGGCGCCGCCCCGTCCGACCTGCGGTCGCTGTTCGGCGGCGACGGCCTGCTGGCGTTCGACTGGCAGCTCGCGCTCGGCGACCAGCCGCTGACCCGCGCCGAACTCGACCGGCTCGCCGAGGCGCACCGCCCGGTGGTGCGACTGCGTGACCAGTGGGTACTGGTCGACCCCGAACTCGCGCGCAAGGCGCGGGAACGGGAACTGAAACCCGTGGGCGCGCTGGCCGCTCTCGGTGTCGCGCTCACCGGCACGGCGGAGATCGACGGACGCCAGGTCGAAGTCGTGCCGAACGACTGGCTCGACGCCCTGCGCGCCCGCATCGCCGACCCGGACGGCGGCGCCGAGCGGGTCGAGCAGCCGCCCGCGCTCGCCGCGACGCTGCGCGATTACCAGCTTCGGGGCCTGCGGTGGCTGGCGCGGATGACCTCGCTCGGCCTGGGCGGTTGCCTCGCCGACGACATGGGTCTGGGCAAGACGATCACACTGATCGCGCTGCACCTGCACCGTCAGTCCGATGTGGACACAGCGGGGCCGACGCTGGTGGTGTGTCCGGCGTCGCTGCTGGGCAACTGGGAGCGGGAGATCACCCGGTTCGCGCCCGGCACCCCCGTGCGCCGCTACCACGGCGCGTCCCGCGACCTGCACGCCGCCGGTTTCGTGCTCACGACCTACGGCACCATGCGGGTCGACGCGGAGGTGTTGGCGGCGCACCCGTGGGCGTTGCTCGTCGCGGACGAGGCGCAGCACGTGAAGAATCCGGTGTCGAGCACGGCGAAGGCGCTGCGCACGATCCCGGCGGGCGCCCGGGTCGCGCTCACCGGCACCCCGGTGGAGAACAACCTGTCCGAGTTGTGGGCGGTGTTGGACTGGACCACACCTGGTCTACTTGGGACACTCGGTGCGTTCCGGTCCCGGTGGGCCAAGCCGATCGAGGCCGACCGGGACGACGCCGTCGCGCACCGGCTCGCCCGACTGGTGCGGCCGTTCCTGTTGCGGCGCCGCAAATCCGACCCGGGCATCGCGCCCGAACTGCCACCCAAGACCGAGACCGACCAGCCGGTGTCGCTCAGCCACGAGCAGGCCGCGCTCTACACCGCCGTCGTGCGCGAGACCATGGCCGAGATCCGCGCCGCCGACGGCATGGCGCGGCGCGGGCTGGTGATGAAGCTGCTGACCTCGCTCAAGCAGATCTGCAACCACCCGGCGCAATTCCTCAAGGAGCCCAAGGCAAAGCTCGCCGGCCGCTCGGGAAAGCTGGAACTGCTCGACGAACTGCTCGACACGATCCTCGCCGAGGACGGCGCGGTGCTGGTGTTCACCCAGTACGTCACGATGGCCCGGCTGGTCGAGCGGCACCTGCGCGAGCGCGGCATCGCCACCGGGTTCCTGCACGGCGGCACCCCGGTGCCACGCCGCGAGGAGCTGGTGCGCGAGTTCACCGAGGGCGCGTTCCCGGTGTTCCTGTTGTCGCTCAAGGCTGCGGGCACCGGCCTCAACCTGACCCGCGCGGACCACGTCGTGCACTACGACCGCTGGTGGAATCCGGCGGTGGAGGATCAGGCGACCGACCGGGCGTACCGGATCGGCCAGACGCGGCCGGTCCAGGTGCACCGGCTCATCGCGGAGGGCACGGTCGAGGACCGGATCGCCGAGATGCTCGGCGTCAAACGCGACCTCGCCGACTCGATCCTCGCCGGGGGCGAGGCCGCGCTCACCGAGTTGTCGGACGCCGACTTGGCGGCACTGGTCGAACTGCGGGGTGCCGAATGACCGCGCGCGGCTTCCCCGCCTTCCCGCCCCGCAGGCCCGGCCTTGCCCGGTCGTGGTGGGGGCGGGCGTGGCTCCAGGCGCTGGAGGACACGGCGCTCGACGGGGAGCAGCTCAAGCAGGGCCGGAAGTACGCGTACACCGGCTATGTCGGGGCGATCACGGTCAGCCCGGGGGTGCTGTCGGCGACCGTCCAGGACTACACCGACGACACCTCGTACCGGACGGTCGTGCGCCTGGAACCGTTGTCAGCGGCGGAATGGACGCGGTTCCTCGGCCAGATCGCGGTCGAGGCAGGCCACATAGCCGCCCTCCTTGACGGCGATATGCCCACCGACCTGGTCGACGCCGCCGCCGACGCGGGCGTGCGGCTGCTGCCCGACATCGGCGACCTCGACCCGGAGTGCTCGTGCCCCGGGTGGGAGCTGCCGTGCAGACACGCGGCGGCCCTGGCCTACCAGGTGTCCTGGCTGCTCGACGCGGATCCGTTCGTGCTGCTGTTGTTGCGGGGCAAGGGAAAGGCCGAGCTGCTGGCCTGCCTCGGCGATCGTCCGTCGACCACCCCGGCCAGGACGGCCTTCGCGCAGCCCGTCGTGGCGCTGCCCGAGCCGCCGCCGATGCCGGAGGGTTCCCCGCCGCCGCTGTCGGTCCCGGCCGCCGAGGGCGTGGACCCGGACGCGGTGGAACTGCTGGCCGTCGACGCCGCAAGCCGCGCCCGATCGCTGCTGACCGCCGACGTTCCCGACCTCGGCCTGTGGCCCGACACCGTGCGCTACGCGGCAACCTACCCGCGCGCGGCGCTTCGCCTGTCCCCCGACCACCCGACCCTGAACCACGCGATGGCCGCGTGGCGGGTCGGCGGCGCGGCGGCGTTGGCGGTGCTGGAATCGCCCTGGAGCCCACCCCCGGCCGACCTCGCCCGCGCCCACGACGCGCTGATGTCCACTGTGGACGATGCGCCGGACATCACCGTCTGGCGCAACCGCTGGACCCTCGGCGATGTCCAACTCCGCTACGGCAAGGACGGCCGCTGGTATCCGTACCGCGACGAGTCGGGCCAGTGGTGGCCCGCAGGCCCGCCACACCGCGACCCGGCGACGGCACTGGTGGCAGTCTTGGCCTGAGAACTCCCGGTTCCGCACTCCACCGCGCCGTCAAACAGTATCGACGTACTCGAACCTGGGAACCAGGTCTCCTGACGGGGCGGGCACGTCCTCCTGGAAGTGCGTCACCGGGCGAACCCACAGATCGAATTTGCCGTAGAGGGTTCGATAGACAACGAACTCCTCTTCGGTCTCGCTGTGCCGCGCGGTGCCGGTCACCAGGTAGTGTCGGCCCTTGAAGTGTCGGTAGACGCCGGCGCGAACCTCGGCGGACTGTCCCTGTTCGACCGGTGGTCGCCAGTTGTGAATGTCGCGAACCGCGAAGTTTCGGACCGCCTGTCGATCTCGGTCGAATGCCTCCAGCAACCACTGGTCATCCTCTGGATGCCAATCCGTCCGGCCCCGCCACACTCGTACCGGCCGGACCATTCTGTTCCCGCGCTCCCCCCGATGATTCATGTAGTCCAGGAGAATCCAGGTCTCCGACTCCGGTGCCATCTCCCCGTCCTCTGGCTCTGGCACAGCCCACAAACTCATGGCTATGCGGGCTGGTCGAGGCCAAGCTGCGACCGAAACACATCCCGCACTCTACTACGCTCGGTAGGAATCTCATCCAGCGGTACTATGCTGTGCGATCGGTAGCTCTCACCCTCATTGCCCGAAATGAAGAAACCGTGATCAGGAACCCAGGTGCGCTCTCGTCTTCGGAGTCGGACAATGCCGAAACCGATATATCCCCGTTGGCCGGATTCGACCAGCGTGTTGGTGAAAACGTAGTAGAACTCCCGATTGGCCGGGTCTAGAAAGCTTGCTTCGGTGGTCCAGTGGCAGAATGGGCGCCCGTCATTGTGGTAGTCGTTCCATCGAAAGTCCACATACTCTTGCGTCGGTCGTACCTGATCTCGCCCATGCTGCATCGTCGTTCGCCGGGCATGGTCGTCAGTTCGCCCCACTTTCCCGCCAACTTTATCGGGTCGAATGCCCTGTTTGTCGTGGCTCGCACGTACTGGTAGACGTAGTTGGCGGCAACGCCGAACGGTATTCCGGCAATCAACAGAAGGAGTTCCTGCACGGCGTTCCTCCCACTTCGGCGAAAGTGGCCCCGGAAACCCGGCCATCGGCGGGGGCGGCGGCGACCTGAGCGCCGCGCCGGAGGGGCTTGGCCCGCGCCATGTCGCTCGGGTTGCGGATCTCGGCGTCTTGTTCGTCCGTGGCGCCTGGCCGGCTCTGGTGCGGCCCATGTCTGTGATTGTCTCGTATGCGGAGTCTCGGCGGAACGGGCGAATGTGACGCGGTTGGGCGCTAGCCGGACGATGCGGATGGATTCCGTTGGGCCGCCGACATCGCGGCCGATGACCACCGGGGTGTCCGGTTTGCCGTGTCGCAGCAGGAGATCGCGGGCCTCGCCGAGTTGCCAGGCCCGCGCGCGGGACGCCGGGTTGTAGATCGCGATCACCAGGTCGGCCGCCGCCATGGTGAAGACGCCCGGGTCGCCCGACGACACGACCGCGACACGGTGACCGCGTTTGGCGAGGTCCAGGGTGAACGCCGCACGTTCGGCCTCGACCTGGTTGTCGGAGGCGTGTCGGCGCTGGCGGGTTCGGCGGGACTCGATCGAGAAGGGTCTTGTAGCCCACCAGATCGTCCGCCTCGGCAAGCGCCTCCTGTGCCTCCGGGGTCAGCCACGGCCGCCCGGACCGGTGCCGACCACCACGACCTCGCTCGCGCGGTCCGGCGACGCCGCCAGCGGCGCCGCGCACTGGACCCGGAGAACCGCAAGTTCCTCACCGAGCCGAACCCGTAGGCCCTGCACGGCATCGCCGAACGGCTGCTGGAGGCAGCCGAACGCAACATGTGGGCCGAACCCGATCCGGCCACCCAACGTCAGTTGCGCGAGCTGTACCCGCAAGTGGAAGGCGACATCGAAGCTGCCCCGGCGCGCGCCACGGCGTGCGGCGTCTTACGGTGACAGCGGGGTTGACCTGCGGGCTTCGCGGGTACCCACCGGTCGGATGCCGTTCACCACCCGGGAGGTCACCGCGATGTCTTCGGACGTAATCGAGCTGATCCTGGCCGACCACCGTCGGTTCGAGGATCTGTTCCGCACCCTGCGCGACAACACCAGCGACCGCGCCAAGGTGCTAGACGAGCTGGCCCAGCTGTTGGTCGCGCACGCCGACGCCGAGGAGGCCGAGGTGTACCCGGCGCTGCGGCGATACAAGGACATCGACAGCCACGAGGTCGAGCACGGCGCGGAGGAGCACGCCGAGGGCCACCAGGCCCTGCTCGCGCTCATGGAGGTGCCCGACACCGGGTCCGACGACTGGGACGGCAAGCTCGAAGAGCTGGTCAAAGCGCTCAACCACCACCTCGACGAGGAAGAGCGCAGCATCCTCAACGACGCCCGCGAGAACGTCGCCGAGGATCGCCGCGCCGAGCTGGGCGAGCGGTTCGTCGCCGCGCGCGACGAACTGATCGCGGCGGGCTGCGGCGACATCGAGCGGGTGCGCGAGCTGGTCGAGCGGACCAAGGACCGGGTCGACTGAGTCCGACAACCGACTGAGAACCGAGAGGACGAGCCACCATGATCCTGCGCAGGATCGCCAGGCCGATGCTAGCCGCCGTCTTCATCAGCGGCGGCATCAACGCGCTGCGCGCCGCCGAGGCGCACGCGGAGGCCGCGAAACCGTTCCTGGACGACACCGTGGGCAGGCTGGGCGACCGGCTGCCCGCCCAGGTGCCGACCGACCCGGTCACGCTGGTCAAGATCGACGGGGCGGTCAAGGTCGGCGCCGGTCTGGCGCTCGCGCTGGGCAAGGCGCCCCGGCTGGCGGCGCTGCTGCTGGCAGGCAGCCTGGTGCCCACGACGCTCGCCGGGCACCGGTTCTGGGCGGAGAAGGACCCGGCCGAGCGCCAGGCCCACCAGATCCACTTCGGGAAGAACGTCGGTCTGCTGGGCGGTCTGCTGCTCGCCGCGGGCGACACCGCGGGCAAGCCGTCGCTGGGCTGGCGAGCCCGCCGGGCGAGCCGAAAGCTCGGTGAACGCGCCCACGACCTGGGCGAATGGGCGCACGACACGACCGGGTCGGTCGGCGGCGCGGTGTCGGCGGCGCCGAAGCGGGCGAAGCAGGCACTCGGCCGCTGAGGCCAGTCTCACCTCCCGGATCAGGATTTCGTCGGCCCCGGCCACTAGGTTGGGACGCAGTCCCTCCCTGGAGGTTGTCCGTGACCGACGTGCTCGTGCCCACCGAGTCCGCCATCCGGCGCGCGTTGCGCCGGGCCCGGGACGGGGTCGCGCTCGACCAGGTCGAGGCCGAGGTGCTGCTGCACGCCCGGGGCGCCCAACTCGACGACCTGTTCGACACCGCGTCGCGGGTGCGCGACGCCGGGTTGGTGGCCGCCGGGCGGCCCGGGGTGGTCACGTACTCGCGCAAGGTGTTCATCCCGCTCACCCGGCTCTGCCGCGACCGCTGCCACTACTGCACCTTCGCCACCGTCCCGCACCGGCTGCCCGCGCCGTTCCTGAGCCCCGGCGAGGTGCTCGACATCGCCCGCCAGGGCGCCGCGATGGGCTGCAAGGAAGCCCTGTTCACCCTCGGCGACCGGCCGGAAGACCGCTGGGACGCGGCGCGCGAGTGGCTGGAGGCGGCAGGCTACCCCGACACGCTGTCCTACGTGCGCGCCATGGCCATCCGGGTGCTGGAGGAGACCGGCCTGCTGCCGCACCTCAACCCGGGCGTGCTGAGCTGGACCGACCTCCAGCGGCTCAAGCCCGTGGCGCCGTCGATGGGCATGATGCTGGAGACGACGTCCACCGCGCTGTGGGCCGAGCCGGGCGGACCGCACTACGGCTCGCCCGACAAGGAGCCCGCCGTGCGGCTGCGCGTGCTGGAGGACGCGGGCCGCTCCGCCGTGCCGTTCACCACCGGCATCCTCATCGGCATCGGCGAAACCCTCGCCGACCGGGTCGAGTCGCTGTTCGCGATCCGCCGGGTTTCCCGGCAGTACGGCGGCATCCAGGAAGTGATCGTGCAGAACTTCCGCGCCAAGCCGGACACCGCCATGCGCGGCATGCCCGACGCGGAGGCCGCGGAACTGGCCGCGACCGTCGCCGTGGCGCGGGTCGTGCTCGGCCCGAAGGCGCGCATCCAGGCCCCGCCCAACCTCATCGGCGGCGAGTTCGGCCTGCTGCTGCGCGCGGGCATCGACGACTGGGGCGGCGTCTCACCGCTCACCCCCGACCACGTCAACCCCGAGCGCCCGTGGCCGCAGATCGACGCGCTGGCCGAGCACACCACGTTGGCCGGTTACCGGCTCGCCGAGCGGCTGACGATCTACCCGGAGTACGTTCGGCGCGGCGAACCCTGGCTCGACCCGCGGCTGGCCGCGCACGTCGCCGCCCTGGTCGACCCGGACACCGGGCTCGCGGTCGAGGGCGCGGCGCTGGTCGGCAGGCCGTGGCAGGAACCCGAGGTCGCGCTCACCGCGTCCGGCCGGACCGACCTGCACGTGGAGATCGACACCACCGGCCGCACCACCGACCGCCGCGACGACTTCGACTCCGTCTACGGCGACTGGGCCGAGCTGCGCACCCAGGTCCCCGGTGACCTTCGCCGCGCCATCGGCACCGGCGGCGCGCTGCGCCCGGAGTTCGCGACCGCGTTGCGCCACGCGGAAAGCAACCCGGCCGGACTGTCCGATGAGGACGCTCTGGTGCTGCTGTCGGCGGGTCCCGGCGCGGAGATCGACGCGCTGGCCGCGTTGGCCGACGGGCTGCGCCGCGACGCTGTCGGCGACGTGGTGACCTATGTGGTCACTCGGAACATCAACTTCACCAACGTCTGCTACACCGGCTGCCGGTTCTGCGCGTTTGCCCAGCGCCGCACGGACGCCGACGCGTACACACTGTCGCTGGAGCAGGTCGGTCAGCGCGCCGAGCAGGCGTGGGGCGTGGGCGCCACCGAGGTCTGCATGCAGGGCGGCATCCACCCGGACCTGCCCGGCACCGCGTATTTCGACATCGCCGCCGAGGTCAAGCGGACGGCCCCGGGCCTGCACGTGCACGCGTTCTCCCCGATGGAGGTCGTCAACGGCGCCGCCCGCACCGACCTGTCCATTCGCGACTGGCTGATCGAGGCGCACGCGGCCGGTGTGGACTCGCTGCCCGGCACCGCGGCCGAAATCCTCGACGACGACGTCCGGTGGATCCTCACCAAGGGCAAACTCCCGACCGCCACGTGGATCGAGGTGGTGACCACCGCGCATGCGCTGGGCATCCCGACGACGTCGACCATGATGTACGGCCACGTCGACACCCCCGCGCACTGGGTGGCGCACCTCAAGCTGCTCGGCAGGCTCCAGGACAGCACGGGCGGTTTCACCGAGTTCGTGCTGCTGCCGTTCGTGCACACCAACGCGCCGCTGTACCTCGCGGGCATCGCCCGCCCCGGCCCGACCCGGCTGGAGAACCGCGCCGTGCACGCGCTGGCCCGCATCCTGCTGCACGGCAAGATCGCCAACATCCAGACGAGCTGGGTCAAACTCGGCGACGACGGCGTGGTCGAGGTGCTCCGCGGCGGCGTGAACGACCTGGGCGGCACCCTGATGGAGGAGACCATCAGCCGCATGGCAGGCAGCGACAACGGCAGCTACAAGACCATCGCCGACCTCGAAGCCCTGGCGACGGCGGCGGGCAGGCCGTCCCGGCAGCGCACCACGACCTACGGCCAGGTCCCGGACGAACGCCTGACCACCGCCCGCGACCACGACGGCATCTGGAAGCCGACGCTGCTACCGCTGATCGGAACCTGACCACGGGCGCGGCGACTCCGCCACCCACCTCGATCGCACAAGCGGAACCAGCAGCCCCCAGAACCAGCAGCCTCGGTTCACGCTAAACAACCGGGGGGCTATCCCGAAGCGGCCCGCCAGCCCAGCAGTGCCGCGCCTGCCCGCCCGGCGTCCTGTCCCAGTTCGGCCCGTACCACCACCGGCCGGCGCTGAAAGGTCAGGCGTTTCGCCAACTGCTCCCGCACGGGCGACACCAGGATCTCCCCGGCCTCCGCAAGTCCGCCCCCGAGCACCACGATCTCCGGCCCCAGCAGCGTCACCGCCGCCGTCAGCGCCGTCGCCAGCGCTCCCACGGCGTCGTCCCACACTGTGACGGCGGCGGGATCGCCGTCCGCCACCAGGCCCACCACCTCCGCGGCGTCCACAATGGACCGGCCGGACCGCTCCCGGTACCGCCGGGCCACCGCGGGCGCCGCCGCCAAGGTTTCCAGACAGCCGCGCGTTCCGCAGGTGCACAGGGTGCCGTCCGGGTCGACCACCACGTGCCCGATCTCGCCCGCGTACCCGCCCGCGCCGAGCAGGTGTCCGTCCACCCGCACCGCCGCCGCGATGCCCGTCCCGATCGCCACGAACAGCGCGTTGTCGGCGCCGGCCGCCGCGCCGACGGTGAACTCCGCGAGGCCGCCGGTCCGCACGTCGTGGTGGACCAGCAGGGGCAGACCCGTGCGGGCCGCGAGGAGGTCGCGCAGTGGCACGTCCGTCCAGCCCAGGTTCACCGCCGCCCGCACGATTCCCGTGCCGTCGTCGACGATGCCCGGCACCGCCACACCGACCCCGGCCACCGGCTGGGTGTCGGCCAGCGCGGTGATCAGCTCGGCGATCTGGTCGACGTCGGCGACGCCGCCGACACGGCGGGTGGGCTCGCGCACCGCGTGCACCGCGGTGAGGTCGCGGTCGACCAGCGCGGCCTTGATCGAGGTGCCGCCGACGTCCACGGCGATCACGCGCGAGTCCGCTGCCATGCGTTTCCCTTCCCCGACCGGCCGGGCGCGCTCGGAACTGCTCGCACGCGAGACGAATACTGCGTGATCGGTCAGTCGATGCCAAGCGCGGCCGCCGCGGCCTGGGCGATACTGCGCATGATCAGGCGCCCACGCGGAGGTGACGGTGGACCGGTACGAGCGTCTCAGCGCGCTGCTCGGCATCCTCGGGCAGCGCGGCAAGGTCGACGTGGACCACCTCGCGGGCGAACTCGACGTCTCCGCCGCGACCATCCGGCGCGATCTCGACCACCTCGCCGAGCAGCAGTTGCTCACCCGCACCCGCGGCGGCGCCGTGGTCACCAACGTCGCCTACGACCTCCCGCTGCGCTACAAGACCGCCCGCCACGCCACGGAGAAGGAGCGCATCGGCAAGGCCGCGGCGGCGCTGGTGACCCGCGGCGCCGTCGTCGGCCTCAACGGCGGCACCACGACCACGGAGATCGCCCGCGCGCTCGCCATCCGCCCCGACTTCAGCCAGGCCGAAGGGCCCGCGCTCACCGTGGTGACCAACGCGCTCAACATCGCCAACGAGTTGGCCGTGCGCCCGCACGTGAAGCTCGTGGTCACCGGGGGAGTGGCGCGCCCGCAGTCCTTCGAGCTGAGCGGACCGCTGGCCACCCGCATCCTCGACGAGATCACCCTGGACATCGCCTTCCTCGGCGTCGACGCGGTCGACCCGGAGCACGGCGCCCACGCCCACCACGAGGGCGAGGCGGGCATCAACCGGCTGATGGCCGACCGGGCCCGCAAGGTCGTGGTCGCCGCCGACAGCTCGAAACTCGGGCAGCACGCGTTCGCCCGGATCTGCCCGGTGTCCGGGATGCACCTGCTCATCACCGACGCCGCCGCCACGGCCGCGTCCGTCGCCGCGTTCGAAGCCGAGGGCGTCGAGGTGCGGACGGTCTAGTGCCGCCAGGTCTGCTCGACGGCACAATCGTGCGCATGACGGCAACAGAACCGGCGATCTCGGTCGGGCCCGCCAACGAGGCGAGCTGGGCCGACCTGCGGACGGTGTTCGGCGTGCGCGGCCCGGCGGCCCGGTGTCAGTGCCAGCGGTACAAGCTGGCGCCGCGGGAGGCGTTCGCGTCCTTTCCCGCCGAAGTACGCGCCGACCGGCTGCGTGCGCAGACCGACTGCGGCAACCCGGAATCGGGCACGACCAGCGGCCTTGTCGCCTATCTCGACGGTGAGCCCGTCGGGTGGTGCTCGGTCGAGCCGCGCACCGCGTTCGCGGGCCTGGTGCGCAACAACCGCGTCCCCTGGGTGGATCGCGCGGAGGACAAGACCGACGCGGGCGTCTGGGCGGTGACCTGCCTGTTCACCCGCGCGGGCTTCCGCAAGCGGGGCGTCAGCCGGGCCCTCGCGCGCGCCGCGGCGGACTTCGCCCGTGAGCGCGGCGCGCGCGCCGTCGAGGGCTATCCCATCACCACGAAGAACGTGATCTCCGAAGAACTCCACGTCGGCACCGAGAGCGTGTTCGCCGACGCGGGTTTCGCCGTGGTCAGCAGGCCGACCCTGCGCCGGGTGGTGATGCGGGTCGACTTCGCCGAGAGCGGGCGTCACCCGGTCCGGTAATTGACAGCGCAATTTGGTAACGGCCACCGTCGGTAGTTGACCAGGTAACTACAGCGGGAATAATGCGATCATGGCTCTCTCGGGCGACCAGGTCGCCGAACTCACCGCCGAGCGGGACAGACTGCGATCCCACGTGTTGCGGGCCAAGCCCGACAGACCTGCCAGTTCCGCGCGCGGCATCCACCACACTGCCCTGATCTCCGGCGACGTGGGCCGGACAATCGAGTTCTACCAAGGAGTTCTCGGCTTTCCGCTGACGGAGATGTTCGAGAACCGCGACTATCCCGGGTCCACGCACTTCTTCTTCGACGTCGGCAACGGCAACGCCGTGGCCTTCTTCGACCTGCCGGGCCTCGACCTCGGCCCGTACGCCGAGGTACTCGGCGGCCTGCATCACCTGGCCATCTCCATGGAACCCGCGCAGTGGCACGCCGCGCGGGCGCGGATGGACGCGGCCGGGGTCGACTACGTCGAGGAGAGCGGGACCTCGGTGTACTTCACGGACCCGGACGGTGCCCGGGTCGAACTGATCGCCGACCCGCTGGGCGAGATGTACGGAGACGTGGTGGTATGACACAGCCTGTGTCCGATGTGGACATTCGGCGGGCGGACGACCGGTTCGCCACCAGGATCGACTGGCTCGACTCGAAGCACTCCTTCTCCTTCGGCCGCCACTACGACCGGGACAACACGAACTTCGGTGTGCTGCTGGTCAACAACGACGACGTGGTGACCCCCGGCGCGGGCTTCGACACCCACCCGCACCGGGACATGGAGATCGTCACCTGGGTGCTGCGCGGCGAGTTGGTGCACCAGGACTCCCAGGGGCACAACGGAATCATCTACCCCGGGCTGGCGCAGCGGATGAGCGCGGGCACCGGCATCCTGCACTCGGAGAAGAACGACTCGTGGCGGGTGTCCGGCGGGCCAGAGCACCGCGACCCGGTGCACTTCGTGCAGATGTGGGTCGTGCCGGACGAGGCGGGCCGCGCGCCCGGCTACGAGCAGTTGGAGATCGACGCCGACCTGCTCGCGGGCGGCCTCGTCCCGGTGGCGTCTGGAATGGACAGACACCGCGCCGATTCGGCGATTCGGATCGGGCAACGGCACGCCGCCCTCTACGCCGCGCGCCTGTCGCCGGGGGACACCGTGACGCTGCCGGAGGCGCCGTTCGTGCACCTGTTCGTGCCGCGTGGCACCGTGTCCCTTGAGGACAGTGGCCCGCTCGACACCGGCGACGCCGCCCGGCTCACCGCGTCGGGCGGGCAGCGGGTGACCGCGGGGGCGGACGGCGCCGAGATCCTGGTGTGGGAGATGACCGCCGCCGTTCGCCTGGGCTGAGGGACCGCGACCGCGGTCCCAGTGTTCGTACCGCTCACCGCGCGCCGAGCATGCCCAACACCAAGTCGGCGTACCGTTTGCCCAGTTCGCCGGGCCCGGGTCGGGTCCCGGTCGTGTACCACCGGGCGATGTCTATGCACAGCGACAGGATCGCGCGCGCGGTCGTCCGCACATCGTCCACATGGAACTGTCCGGTTCGGACACCGTCGCTGATCAGCACCTGCACGACCCGCTCCGTGCGCCGCCGCAGGTCGGCGACCACCGCGTAGTCCGCGGGCGGGAGCGCCTGGAGTTCGTACTGCACGATCCGGGCGACCCGGTGCTTGGTCGCGTGCCAGGCCGCGAACTCCTCGACCAGGCGCCGCATCCCGGCGGCCGGGTCGTCCCCGACCGCCGCGGCGGTGACCATCGCCAGGGCCCGCTCGTGGCCGGTGCGGCTGATCGCGAACAGCACCGCCGCCTTCGACGGGAAGTGCACGTACAGCGCGGCCGGGCTCATCCCGGCCGCCGTCGCGATGTCGCGCGTCGTCGTCGCGTGGAAACCGCGCTCGGCGAAGGCGTCCACCGCGGCGGCCATCAGCCGCCGCGCCGCGTCCGGCCGGACGTCCGGCCAGAGATCGGCGGACAGCGGGTCGGTCATGCCTGCAGGTCGACCAGCGCAGCCAGGGCGGCTCGGTGGCGGGCGGGGGAACCCATCGCGATCTCGTCGGCTTTGGCGCGCTTGAGGTACAGGTGCGCCGGGTGCTCCCAGGTCATCCCGATGCCGCCGTGCATCTGCACGCACTCCTCGGCCGCGTGCACCGCGACCGACGCGCACAGCGACTGCGCCACGGCGACGGCCACGCGCACGTCGTCGCTGCCGGTGGTCAGGGTGTCGGCGGCGTAGCGGGCGGCCGCGCGGGCGGAGACCAGTTCCTGCCACAGGTCGGCGAGCCGGTGCTTGAGCGACTGGAACGACCCGACCTGGCGGCCGAACTGGTAGCGCTGCTTGAGGTAGTCGATCGTCGTGGTCAGACACCACTGCGCGACGCCGACCTGTTCGGCGGCCAGTATCCCGGCGCCCGCGAGCAGCGCACTGTCCACAGCGGACTCGGTCGACCCGGCCGGCCGCACCGCGGCGGCGTGGTCGAAGGTGACGTCGGCGACCGGCCGGGTGAGGTCGAGCGAGACCACCGGCTCGATCCGCGCGGCGGAAGCCTCGACCAGGTACAGCGCCCCGTCCGCCGGGACCACGAGGAAGTCCGCGACGGCCGCGTCCGCCACCGAGCGGATCGTGCCGACCAGCGTGTCGCCCTCGACCCGGATCGCGGGCAGCGGCGAGCCCGGCAGTGCCGACAGCGGCACCGCCAGCGCGCCGGTCGCCGAGCCGGACGTCAAGCGGGCCAACGCTTTCCGTGCGTGTTGATCGTCCACAACAGACAACAGGGCGGTGGTGGCGAGCACGGCGCTGCCCAGGAACGGGACCGGCGCCACCCGGTACCCGAGTTCCTCGGCGACCACCGCGGTCTCCCGGAAACCGGCGCCCTGGCCGCCGAACTCCTCCGGCACGTGCAGCGAGGTGGCGCCGAGGTCGACGGCCAGCGTGCGCCACAGGTCCAGGTCGTACGGCTCGTCCTGCTCGCAGCGGGCGAGCACGGCGGCGGCGTCGGCGCGGTCGGCGAGCAGGTCGCGCACGCTCGCGCGCAGCTCGTCCTCGACGTCGGTGTAGAGCAGGTTCGGGTCGGTCATCGCGGGAGATCCTTCCACGGAAGGTCCTTGTCGACCCTGGGTTCCGACGGCAGGCCGAGCACCCGCTCGGCGATGATGTTGCGCAGGATCTCCGAGGTGCCGCCCTCGATGGAGTTCCCCTTCGCCCGCAGGTAGCGGTATCCGGCGTCGCGGCCGGTGAAGTCGACCTTCTCCGGCCTGCGCGGGGTCCAGTCGTCGTAACGCAGGCCGTCCTCGCCGAGCAGTTCGACCTCCAGGCCCGACAGCGACTGCGCCAACCGGGCGAACGCGAGCTTCATCGCCGAGCCCTCCGGGCCGGGCGCGCCAGCCGCGAGCTGTTGGCGCAGCCGCATCCCGGCCAGCCGCAACGCCTCCGACTCCACCCACAGCGCCAGCAGCCGGTCGTGCGTGGCGGGGGTGCGCCGGTCGGGGTTGGCCCGCCAGGTGTCGGCGACGACGCCGACCATCCCGCCCTCGCGGGGGATCGGGCGCCCGCCGATGGCGACCCGCTCGTTCATCAGCGTGGTCTGCGCGACGCGCCAGCCGTCGCCGACGGCACCGAGCCGGTGCGCGTCGGGGATGCGGGCGTCGGTGAGGAAGACCTCGTTGAACTCGGCCTCGCCGGTGATCTGGCGCAGCGGTCGCACCTCGACGCCGGGATCGGTCATGTCGCAGACGAAGTAGGTCATGCCCGCGTGCTTGGGCACGTCCGGGTCGGTGCGGGTGACCAGGATCGCCCACCGCGCGGTGTGCGCCGAGGACGTCCACACCTTCTGCCCGGTCACCAACCAGTCGTCGCCGTCGCGGCGGGCGCGGGTACCCAGCGCGGCGAGGTCGGAGCCCGCGCCCGGCTCGCTGAAGAGCTGGCACCACACCTCCTCGCCGGTCCACAGTGGACGCAGGAAGCGCTGCTTCAGCTCCGCCGTGCCGAAAGTGAGGATGGTGGGCGCGGCCATGCCGAGGCCGATGCCGATGCGCCGCGGGTCGTTGTCCGGCGCACCCGCCGCGGCCAAGTCGGCCTCCACCACCGCTTGCAGCGCCCGCGGCGCGCCGAGTCCGCCGAGCCCCTCGGGGAAGTGCACCCAGGCCAGGCCCGCGTCGAACCGGGCGCGCAGAAAGTCCAGCCGCTCGGTCGTCGCCGGGTCGTGTCCGGCGAGGAACTCGGCAACGCGCTCGCGCAGCGCCGTGGCGTCCAGATCGCTCATCAGGCCATCCCCTCGCGGACGCCCTGTGACATTGATTCGCTCGCAGGCTCGCTCATGGCGCTGCTGATCCCCGCGGGGATCAGCAGCGCCACCGCTTCGGCGACGCAGCCGGGTTTGGCCTCGCCCTCGATCTCGACGGTGTACTTGAAGACGGCCTGGATGCCTTGCGCCACCTGGGAAACCTCCAGCAGCTCGGCGCCGATCCGCACCCGGGCGCCGACCTTGACCGCGCTGGGGAAGCGCACCTTGTTGAGTCCGTAGTTGATCCCCATCGCGAAGCCCTCGAAGCGGTAGACCTGCTTGCTGAGGAACGGCACCAGCGACAGCGTCAGGTAGCCATGGGCGACCGTGCCGCCGAACGGGCCCCCCGCGGCCCGCTCGGTGTCGATGTGGATCCACTGGTGGTCGCCGGTCGCGTCCGCGAACTGCTGGACGCGCTCCTGGGTGATCTCGGTCCACTCGCCGTAGCCCAGGTGCGTGCCCTTGGCCTCGGTCAGCGAGTCCGGTCCAGCGAAAACATGCATGCTCAGTCCTTCGGTCCGCCTGCGACATAGATGACCTGGCCGGAGACGAACCCGGCCTCCTCGCTCACCAGGAACGCCGCGGTGGCCGCGATGTCCGCGGGCGTGCCGACGCGCCCGACCGGGATCATCGCCGCGGCGCCCGCCTTGAAGTCCTCGAACGGCACGCCGACCCTGGCCGCGGTGGCCGCGGTCATCTCGGTCTCGATGAAGCCCGGCGCGATCGCGTTCGCGGTGACGCCGAACTTGCCCAGTTCGATGGCCATCGTCTTGGTGAAGCCCTGCAAACCGGCCTTCGCGGTGGCGTAGTTCGCCTGGCCGCGGTTGCCCAGCGCGGAGGTGCTGGACAGGTTGACGATCCGGCCGTAGTTCTGCTCGGTCTGGTGCCGCTGCACCGCGCGGGTCATCAGGAACGCGCCGCGCAGGTGCACGCCGATGACCGAGTCCCAGTCGTCGTCGGTCATCTTGAAGATCAGGTTGTCGCGCAGGATGCCCGCGTTGTTCACCAGCACCGTCGGCGGGCCGAGCTGCTCGGCCACCCGGTCGACCGCGGCCTCGACCTGCGCGGCGTCGCTGACGTCGGCACCCACGGCCAGCGCCGTGGCGCCCGCGGCCCCCCGCGCGGGCCCGGGGGGGCCGCGCCCGCCCCCGGCCCGCGGCGCCCCGCGCGCCCCCCGGCCCCGCGCCCGCGCCCGCGGCCGCCACGGCGCTGGCCGTGGGTGCCGACGTCAGCGACGCCGCGCAGGTCGAGGC
>NZ_JBQTHF010000075.1:0-36241 GCF_052390155.1 Actinokineospora sp.
CGGGATCAACCGGCTCAAACGCAACCGTGCCGTCGCCACCAGGTACGACAAACTCGCCGTCCGCTACGAGGCCACGGTCCACATCGCCACGATCAACGAGTGGCTACGACTTTGAGACACGGCCTAGATCCGGCACCACTGATCCAGACAGGGTCAGACTTCGTCGCACGGTGACTCACAACGGCGAAGCAAGGAATCCGGCGCCACACCCCGTCGACATAACGAGCAAGAGTGACGAGCAAGAGTGGCGTGCTTACGCTATCGGTGTGCTCATCGAGAAGCGGGCGCACGCGGGAATCCTGGACGGGTCGATCACCGTGCTGTTCCGGCGGTGGCGCACCCCGCAGGCCGTGCCGGGCCGTGTCTACCGGACTGCGGCAGGTCGAGTGGCGGTGGACGCGGTCGACAAGGTGGCGCCGGCGCGGATCACCAAGCGCGATGCGCGGGCGGCGGGCTATGGGTCCGCCGATGAGGCGCGGGCCGACCTGCGTGGGGACCCGGCCGACCCGGTCTACCGGGTGCGGCTGCGGCCCGCCGCCGGACCGGACCCGCGGGCTGAACTCGCGGCCGCCGCGGACCTCGACGGCGGCGAGATCGCCGCGATCGCCGCGCGGCTGGATCGGCTCGACCAGGCCGGCTCACACGGGCCGTGGACCCGGGTGACGCTGCGGTTGATCGAGGCGCGGCCAGCCACCCGCGCGCCCGATCTCGCCGCGTCGCTGGGGCGGGAGACGCAGCCGTTCAAGGTTGATGTGCGCAAGCTCAAGAACCTCGGCCTGACGCTGAGTCTGGAGGTCGGCTACCGGCTCTCCCCTCGCGGAACCGCCTTCCTGGCGGGCGCGGATGGTCCATAACTCCGCACTTATAGCTCTTTGGGATGAGCGGCGGCGCGTGGACTCACCCATAGTGAACTCACTGGACCATCCGCTGTAACCGGAGTCACACTATGACCGCACACCTCGTCGACCGGAAGCCGTTCGCGCTGGATATCACGCATCTGGGCGCGCTGCAGATGGTCGCGCGCGGCGAGGTCGGGGCGTACGGCACCGCCTCGGCCCTGCGGCACCGCACGGACGACCTGAGCGCGCTCCTGGTCAGCGCCCTGTTCACGTTGCGACGCGACGGTTTCGTCGGCTTCGACGACGCCGCCGACCCGCACGACGGCTGGGTTTCGGCGCGGCTGACGTCGGCGGGCAACCGGCTGCTCGACATCTGGTTGCGCCGCGGCCGCACCTCCCCCGACGACGCCGCGCGCACGCGCGACTGGTTCGTGCTGCTGCGCTGCGCCCAGCGCGGGGATCTCGGGATGACGCCGACCAATCAGGTCACCGACCGCGGCGCGCCGATCGAGGGCACGCTGGCCGAGCGGCTGCGGGAGTTGGTCAGCGCGGGCCACCTGGTGATCGGCGCCACCCGGGTGCGCGACTGCAAGCTGGTGACGCTGAGCGAGACCGGCCGGAAGCTCCACAACCGACTCGACTTGTCGCTGGCGAACCGATGAGGACCCCGCGCGGCGACGTGTGCTGGGGCACCAGCGCCACCTACCGCGGCCGGGCGCATCTGGTTCCGGGACCCGCGCGACGGGCCTGTGCGGCATGCCGGTGGACGCGCGCTTCGGTGGACCGCTGATGTGTCCAGAGTGCGGGAAAGCGTATGTCACGGCGGTATTCCCCACGCGGGCTGCTGCGCCCGACCTCCGGCACGAGGTCCGGCTGCGCGCCTAGCCGCCACCGGTGGCGGGGCGGCCCCCTGCGCCGCTCCGCCACCCTCTTCCGTCAGGTCCCGGACCGCCGGGGCGGTTCGCAGCAGGACACCGCGCACGGCGCGCCGTTGAGCGTGCACCCGCCGACCGGGAAGTCCGACAGCTTGCGCGGCTCGGCGCCGGTCAGGTGCTCGCGGACGAGGTCGACCACCAGCTCCGCGAACCGGGGGTCGGCGCCCGGCGTGCCCGCGCGGGCGAACGCCATGCCCAGTTCGGCGGCTTTCGCGGCGGCCTCGGTGTCGAGGTCCCAGACGACCTCCAGGTGGTCGCTGACGAACCCCACCGGGCACACGACAACCGCGCGGACGCCGTCGGCGTGCAGGGAGTCGAGGTGGTCGGCGATGTCCGGCGCCAGCCACGGAATCCGCGGCGGCCCCGACCGCGACTGCCACACCACGTCGTACTCGGGCACGCCCACCGCGGCCGCCACGAGCCGCGCGGCCTCCGCGACCTGGCGGGAGTAGCGCCGCCCGCCTTCCGAAGGCGGGCCGCCCGCGACGTCGGCCGCGTCGGGTACCGAGTGCGCGGTGAACACCAGCCGGTAGTCGGCGGGCACGGTCGCCGCCGCGGCGCGCACGGCGTCGGCGAACGCGGCGACGAACAGCGGGTGGTCGAAGAAGTGCCGCAGTTTCACCAGATCGGGTGCACTTGGGCCGGCGGCGGCCCGGGCCCGGGCGATGTCCTCGTCGTACTGGCGGCATGCCGAGTAGCCGCCGTACGCGCTTGTCGGGAACACCAGGGCGGAGCGCACGCCGTCGGCTGCCATCGTGGCCACGGTGTCCTCGGCCATCGGGTGCCAGTTGCGGTTGCCGAAGTAGACCGGCAGCTCGACGCCCTCGCGGGCCAACTCGGCGCGGACGGCGGCCATCGCCTCGCGGTTGAGCCGGTTGATCGGCGACACGCCACCAAAGTGCTGGTAGTGCTGTTCGACTTCGTCCAGCCGCTCCGGCGGCACGCCCCGGCCCCGGGTGACGTTCTCCAGGAACGGCCGGACGTCGGCCGGGGACTCGGGGCCGCCGAACGACAGCCACAGCAGCGCGTCGGTCATCCGGGCGGCGTCACATCCCGATCGCGTGCACGCCGCCGTCGACCCACACCATCGACCCGGTGGTCGCGGGCAGCCAATCGGACAGCAGCGCGCAGACCGACTTGGCCACCGGCGTCGCGTCGTTGACGTCCCAGCCGAGCGGCGCGCGTTCGGTCCAGGCGTTCTCCAGTTCGGCGAAGCCGGGGATGGACTTGGCGGCCATGGTGCGCACCGGTCCGGCGGCGACCAGGTTGACCCGGATGCCCCTGGGGCCGAGTTCGCGCGCGAGGTAGCGGTTGGTGGACTCGAACGCGGCCTTCGCCACGCCCATCCAGTTGTAGGCGGGCCAGGCGACCCTGGCGTCGAAGTCGAGCCCGACGATCGAGGAACCCGGGCCGAGCATCGGCAGCGCCGCCATGGCCAGCGACTTGAGCGAGTACGCCGAGACCTGCACCGCGACCGAGACGTCGGACCACGGCGCGTCGAGGAAGGGGGCGCCGAGGCAGCTCTGCGGGGCGAAGCCGATCGCGTGCACCACGCCGTCGAGTCCGTCGACGTGCTCGCCGACCCGGGCGGCCAGGGACGCGAGCTGTTCGTCGTCCTGCACGTCGAGTTCGACCACCGGCGCGGGCTCGGGCAGCCGCTTGGCGATCCGCTCGACCAGGCTGAGCCTGCCGAAGCCGGTCAGCACGACCTGGGCGCCCTGTTCCTGGGCCGCTTTGGCCACGTGGAAGGCGATGGACGCGTCGGTGATCACACCGGTGACGAGCAGGCGCTTGCCTTCGAGCAGTCCGGTCATCGCGGGGGTGTCCTCCTGGAAGCGCGATCCTGTACTGGGTGGTTTACCTGGCAGTGTCTCAGTGGCCCATGCCGAGGCCGCCGTCGACGGGCAGCAGCGCGCCGGAGATGTAGGCCGCGCCGTCGGAGGCGAGGAACGCCACGGCGGCGGCCACCTCGTCGGCCTGACCGTATCGTCCTGAGGGGACGGTGGCGATGATCTGCTTCTTGCGGTCCTCGGACACCCCGTCGGTCATGTCGGTGGCGATGAAGCCGGGCGCCACCACGTTCGCGGTGATGTTGCGGGAGCCCAGTTCGCGGGCGATCGAGCGGGCCATGCCGACCAGGCCGGACTTGCTGGCCGCGTAGTTGACCTGGCCGGGCGAGCCCATCATGCCGACGACGGAGGAGATGTAGACGATCCGCCCGAACCGCGCCCGGAGCATGTTCCGCGTCGCCCGTTTGGTGACCCGCCACGCGCCGGTGAGGTTCGCGTCGATGACCCGGGTGAACTGGTCCTCGCCCATGCGCATGAGCAGGGTGTCGTCGGTGATGCCCGCGTTGGCCACCAGGATCTCGACGGGTCCGTGCGCGTCCTCCACCTCGGTGAAGGCGGCGTCGACCGCGCCCGTGTCGGTGACGTCGCAGCGCACGCCGAACAGACCTTCCGGCGCGCCGGACCCCCGATGGGTGATGGCGACCTTGTCACCGTGGGCGACGAACGCCCGCGCGATGGCCAGCCCGATTCCCCGGTTGCCGCCCGTGACCAGTACCGACCGTCCCATTCCGCGCTCCGTCCGACTCCGCACACTTCGTTCGGAGCGAGGCTAGCGGGCTACCCTGACGTAACCCTTGCTGGGCCGACGCGCGGTTCGTCACAGAGCCACGCCACGAGTCCGGGAACGTGCACGGGCAGGTGCGGACCCGGGTTCTTGGAATCACGCACAGCGCCGAGCGACCCGATCACCTCGACACAGGCAGACTCCTGAGCGCTCGAACTGCTCTTGCGCCACCGCGATGTTGTCGACATCGTCACTCCCCCACTGCTCGGACACCGCCAGCGCTGCGGAGCCACGCCACCAACCCCGGAACGGGCACGGACAGGCGCGGACCAGGGTTCTTGGAATCACGCACAGCGCCGAGCGACCCGATCACCTCGACACAGGCAGAGTCCTGATTGCTCGACCTGCTCTTGCGCCACCGCGACATCGTCGACATCTAGTGATCCTCCATCTCGCTCGCGATCTTGGCGATCAGCCTAGCCGAATCCGCCTGCTCCATCGCCGCCCGCCGGATCTGGTTGGTCGCCGCCTTATAGGAGGTCACGCTGTCCTCGTCGTAGAGGAAAACCGATGATCGATGGTGTTCCAAGTGGACGATCGACGGCAGATCGGGAAAGTTGTAGAGGATGAACGGCCCGGCCAGCCCGGGATGCCAGTCATCGCCGATCTGGATCACCTGCACGGCGGCGAGACCGCTCGCCGACAGTGCGACGAGTTCCCGCAACTGTTCGGCCAGCACCTTTCCGCCACCGACACGTTGGCGCAGCGCCCACTCGCCGATCAGTGCCGTGAATTCGGCTGGCGGCCGAGCATCCCGCTCCTTGGTCAGGACGATTCGGCGCTCGCGCCGGATGTGCACGTGGGCTTCGATGTCCTTCGGCAGCAGTGAATCCTCCGCACCGATGATCGCCCGGGCGTAGTCCTCGGTTTGCAGCAATCCGGGAACAACCAACGGGCTCCATTCAATGATTTCGACGGCTGTCCGCTCGCATTCGCGCACGCCTGCCAGTCCAGGCGACACCTCTCGCGATCCGATGACCAGCCAGTTCGGGTCGGCGGCGCCGCGTGCCAATTCCAGGATCTCGTCGCGGGGCGCACCGGTCAGGCCGATGGCGGCGAGCATGGCCGAGACGTCCTCGGGGTGCGGCACCCGCTTGCCGGTCTCCCACTGCGAGATCGTCGTGTGCGACAACCCCAGGCGCCGCGACACCTCCCGCACACCGAAATTTGCCTCTGTTCGCGCGCGGCGCAAAGCCGAGGCGAGCGCGCGGGTACGCGGCGTACCTGCGGTGTCGGCCACGTTCCACGCGCTTCGACCCTTCAAATTCATGTCTGTGATCACCTCTGCGAGTCACGGTCACGGTTGCGGAAACACACCGTGACCAGGTCAGCTCGGTCCGTGACCATCATGCACCGGCGACGCGAAGCCGTTGCCAAAACTGCCCCAATACCCCCGTTCGAGTGGCAGCGCGGGGGTGAGCGACTGCACGGGATCGGCTATTCGATCTACCGCCCGTGCCTCGGTGACGAACTCGCCACCCTGTGCGGCGAGACCATCACGCTCACCCGCGAGGACTTCCGCAGACACCGCCGAGTGCCGACCTGCGTCGCGTGCGGCGACCAGTGGCGCGCCCACCTGAGGCGCGACCGGGCGACGAAATACCCGACCGACCATCGCATCAGGTAACCGAGCAATACACAACTGACGAGACCGAGAGGACACCACCGATGTCGACTCCCCAC
Source organism: Actinokineospora sp. (assembly GCF_052390155.1). Classification (NCBI taxonomy): domain Bacteria; kingdom Bacillati; phylum Actinomycetota; class Actinomycetes; order Pseudonocardiales; family Pseudonocardiaceae; genus Actinokineospora; species Actinokineospora sp. Next base: position 6,092 of record NZ_JBQTHF010000075.1, read on the forward strand.
GCACTGTCGGCCACCCTTGACCTGGTGTCGGGACTGATCGAATTCCGCATCTTCGAGGATTTCCTGGAAATCACCGTCGGATCGGACAGTTCGACGATGAAAATAGACCTCAACCTGTCCGAACCCTGCGTGGCCACCCTCGCCTCGGTCTTCGAGCAGGCGCTGCCGATTCTGCGCGCGAATTCGGACCTGATCGAGGACGGCAGGCTCAAGGAGGTGATGTTCCCGCACGAGCACTGGGTGATGATCGGGGACACCTGGCAATTGGCGGTCGATTCCGGTTCGCCGGAACTGGCCCCAACCGCGTTTGACCCCCGCATTGACCAGCCCATGACGGTGCCGGTGAATACATGAATGCGACACCTCAGGGTGCGAGGCTGTGCGCGTGTCGGACCAGCGGTTCGGCGAGGTCCGGGTAGTCACCGTCGCCGATGCGGCGGAGCAGGCGGGCGATGACAGTGAGTTGGGCGATTCGACCGGTTGGGGAATCCAGGGCGTCGGCGAACACCGAGCGGACCTTGTCGGCGGCGGCGGGGACGAGCAGGCTGTAGCAGAACAGCGTCGCCGCGTCGGTGCCGGCAGGCCCCCGACCCCACAGTTCCCAGTCGAGCAACCCGAAGTGCGGATGGACGAGGTTCGACCAGTGCAGGTCGCCATGCACCGTCTCCCACTCCTCGACGGTGGTGTCGACGGCGGAACCGAATCGTTCCCGGATCCGCGCGGTGACCGCGTCCTGGTCGCTGTTGATCCGGTCGGTACTCGTCCGCGCGAGCGTGTCGAGGTTTCGCGCCAGGTCCGACCACCACTGGTCGGACAGCGCGGGCGGCGAGCGCAGGTCATCGGTCGGCGAACACACCTGCCCTGCCATGAGCGTCATCACTTCGGCGCGCTGCCTGCGGCCGTCATCCCATTCGTGGACGTCGAGAACGCGCGGCTTGGACACGTCGGCGATCTGATCGGCGTCGAGAGTTCCGGTCCACGAATCTCCTTGCGCCCACTGGGGTTCCTGCGAGACCACACGCAGCCAGCGTGGGCCGTGGTTGCCCACGGCGCGGGCGCTGATCGACCGGAGTCGCCAGCCGAACACCGGCTGTCCGCTGATCCGAAGATCGAAATGCCGCGCGGCGCGGTCGAGGTTGTCGCGCATCCAGGCGGCGAAATGCGCGTCCGCTCGCTCGGTGTTCACGAGTCGCTGAGGTGCCGCAGGTAGAAATTCGGATCATGAAGGTAGCGGCGCCAGTGGTCCACGAGTTCGAGCTTGTCCCACGTCGTCCGGTGAAAGCCCTGCTCGCCGATCTCGATGACGTCGGCGCCGGGTGTCGCGGCGAGGATCGGTGAGTTCGTCGCGCACACCACCTGGGCACCGCTCTCGCCCAGTTGGCGCATGAGCCCGACCAAACGCAGGCACGAGGTGAAGGACAGCGCGGCCTCGGGCTCGTCCATCAGATACAAGCCGGGCTCTCGGAACATAGCGGAGAACACCGTGAGAAATCCCTCTCCGTGGCTCATCCGCGAGGTGTCCTCATCCCGGTATCCGTCGCTACCCCTTGTCTCACCCTAGTGCCACCCTAACTCCCGCTATGACACTGCGTGCTCACCCGTGCGCAGCCTGTACGACGGACAAGGAGTCTCATGGCCTCCCGCACCAAGTTCGGGCTGCTGCCACTGCTTCTGGTGGTCGGCGCGATCGTGCTGTTCGGCGGCCAGATCCTCAACATGGCCGGGGATGTCTGAGAGGACATCACCGGCCAGGCCGGCGAGGAGTACGCCGCCGCGTCGGATGCCGAATCTCGGCTCAAGCAGTGCACGGCCGACCAGGTTCTGAGAGACAAGCGCTGTGGTGATCTCAAGGTCGTGGTCATCGACGCCGCCAAGATGCCGTTCATCGCTCGCAACATCAGCTTGGCCTGGGGTGAGGGTCGGCAGTCCATCCTGAACCGGGATGCCGACGACAACAACCGGGCAGCTCGCTACCGACAGAGCTGCCGGTCAGGCACGTACAAGAGGCAGTACCCGAAAGGCAGTTGCGACGAGTTCCAATTCGCTTCCAGCCGCCAGGGTGGCGACGGCGCCAGAGTCGAAGAAGTACCGTCACGGGAGCAGAGTTGCCAAGGTGGCACCCTCAGCACCTCGTACCGCTACCAGCAAATCAACGACGGGGACGAGTTCGTGGTCGTGATCGCAAACCCAGACAAGATCGCCAGCGAACCCTACGCAGGCGTGGACATCGCCAAGGAACAGTCATGCGGGATCTAGCCGAGCGCTACGCCTGGTTCGACCAGGCACGGGACATGGACATGACGCTGGCCGTCATCAGGGGCCACAGCGTCGGCGAAGTCGTGTCGCTCTACGGGGGAAACCCCGCAGAACCCGTTGACATGGTGCCGTTCCAACAAGCCTTTGTGTCCGAAGAGGACTTCGGCCGCTACTTCCATCTGCAAGTGAAGAGCCGGCCCGGCTACGTGGTGGCAATCGAGCCGAACGGCTGGAGCGGCAACGTCCCGGAGATCGCCCGCCGCGCCTCAGCCGGTGGTGGACACTTCTTCTCGGTGTACTGGAGTCCGTCCGCTTCCGGTGTGCTGCAAGCTATTGACGGCACAGTCACGGCCTGCTTCGACCCGGTGCTGTTCGACCCGACTGCAGAGTTTGACGTGAACCCCACCTGGGCAAGCGAAACCGACTTCGCAACCGTTGACCGTCTGCGTTCTACCTGCCTGACACTCCTCGAACAGCAGACCGGCCTTGCCGTGGAGCGTGCCTGGTTCGACGAGCCGCTGCCGACCTACCGCATCCCTGACCCAGACGAACTGCTCAAGAACGTCAAAGACGCCCGCCTGCCGTAACCGTGGAACTACGGGAGGCGCTGGCCGAACACCAGTGAGGTCGCGGCGGCGATCAGGGCGGCCAGGGTGCCGAGCATGAGCCATGGTCGGCTGGCGTCGGCTTCCTTGATCTCGTAGCCGATCTGTTCGCCGAGGGTGTCGTAGACGCTGCGGAGTTGTTCGGCCGTGGCGGCGCGGTAGAAATCGCCGCCGGAGAGGCTGGCGATCTCTTCCATGGCCACGTCGTCAACCGGGACCGCCTGGACTCGGCCCTCGATCTCGACCGTGCCGTCCTTGGTGCCGAACGCGATCGTGGTGATCGGGATCTTCCGGTCGGCGGACGCCTTCGCGGCGGTGAACGAGCCGCGTGGGTCGTCCTCGCGTTCGGTCGGGATGGTCTGCTTGCCGTCGGACATCAGGACGATTCGGGCGGGTGGGGGGCCCTCCGGTCCGCCGACGACGGCGGAGAAGCCCTCGATCGATTGCAGCGCCGCGAAAATGGCCTCGCCGGTGGCCGTCGACTGGGCGAGTTTGAGGTTGTCGATCGCCCGGGCCACGCCCTCGCGGTCGGTGGTCGGGGCGACCAGAACGGTGGCCGTGCCCGCGAAGGTGATCAACCCGAGGTTCACCCCGGGCGTGAGGCCCTGGACGAACGACTTCGCCGAGGTCTGCGCGGCCTTGAGCCGGTTCGGCGCGATGTCGGTGGACTCCATCGACAGCGACACGTCGATGACCAGCATGACCGTCGCCCGGTTGCGGGGGACCTTCTGCTCGGCGGTCGGGCCTGCCATCGCGGTGGTCAGCAGCATCAGCGCGAAGATCAGCACGGTGGCGGGCAGGTGCCGCAGCCAGGTCTGCCGCTTGGGCGCCACCTTCTCCAACAGCTCCAGGTTGGTGAACCGCAGCGTGCGCCTGCGCCGCATCCGCTGCACGAGCACGTACCCGACCGCGAGTCCGACGACCACGATCATCAGCAGGAACCACCACGGCGCGGAGAAGTTCCGCAGGCTCAGCGTCACGCCACTCCTCCCGACCAGCCGCGCTTGCGGGCGACGACGAAGCGGACGGTGTCGGCGATCCAGTCCGAGTCGGTGCGCAGCACCAGGTGGCCGCCGCCCGCACGACGGATTCCGGTGGCGACCGCGGCCCGGTGTTCGGCCGCGGCGGCGGCGAATTCCTTGCGCAGCAAGGGAGACGCGGTCAGCTCGCGCTGCCTGCCGCTCTCCGGGTCGGCGAGGACGACGGTGCCGACGTCGGGCAGGTCGACGTCGCGCGGGTCTACCACCTCGACCGCGATCAGCTCGTGGCGCACCGACAGCGCGCGCAGCGGGCGCTGCCAGTCGGTGTCGCCGAGGAAGTCGGAGATGACCACGGCGAGCCCCCGCCTGCGCGGCGGCCTGCGGAGCTGCTCGATGGCGTTGGCCAGATCGCCGCGGACGCCCTCGGGCGCGCGCGGGGTCTCGGCGACCCGGCGGACCAGGCCGCGCGCGTGCGCGAGCCCACCGCGGGCCGGGATTCGGACCATCCGCTCGCCGGTGGAGATCAGCGCGCCGACGCGGTTGCCGCCGCCGCGGGTGAGGTGGGCGATGGCGGCCACGGCGGCCACCGCGAGGTCGCGCTTCTCGCAGACGGCGGTGCCGAAGTCGAGACTCGCGGACAGGTCGACCACCAGCCAGGTCTCCAGTTCGCGGTCGGCGACCGTCTCGCGGATGTGCGGGACTGTCGTGCGCGCGGTGACCGCCCAGTCCATCCGACGCACGTCGTCGCCGGGCTGGTAGGGGCGGGCCTCGCCGGGCTCGGAACCGGGACCGGGCACCAGGCCCAGGTGGTTGCCCTGGAGCAGGCCGTCGAGCCTGCGCCGGACGTCGATCTCCAGCAGGCGCAGGCCCGCCTCCATCCGGTCGCCGCGCAGCACGGGCGGGGCCCAGTTCGGGTGCTCGCCCCCGGCGGGCCGGAACCTGCTCACGGCCTGCCGGCGACCCCGGCCGGCGTCGGGTGCCCGCCCGTGGCCGCCGGTCGCGCGGAGACCTGCGGCAGCGGGACGGTCTGCAGCACCCGGGAGATCATGTGCTCGATGGGCACGCCGTCGGCGAGCGCGTCGTAGGACAGCACGAGGCGGTGGCGCAGCACGTCGGGCACCACGTCCACGACGTCCTGCGGGAGCACGTAGTCACGGCCGCGCACCAACGCGAGCGCGCGGGCGGCGGCGACGATGCCGAGGCTGGCGCGCGGGGAGGCGCCGTAGGCGACCCAGCCCGCGACGTCGGTCAGGCCGTGGTCGGCCGGGGTGCGAGTGGCCAACACGAGCCGCACGGTGTAGTCGACCAGCGCGTGGTGCACGAACACCCGCGAGGCCACGCCCTGCAACCTGGTCAGCTCCTCGGGGCTGAGCACCTGGCTCGCCTCCGGCGGGCTCACGCCCATCCGGTAGACGATCTCGCGCTCCTCCTCGGCCGTCGGATACTCCACGATGATCTTGAAGAGGAACCGGTCGCGCTGGGCCTCGGGCAGCGGGTAGACGCCCTCGTTCTCGATCGGGTTCTGCGTGGCGAGCACCAGGAACGGGTCGGGCATGGGGAAGGTCTGCCCGCCGATGGACACGTGCCGCTCGGCCATGACCTCCAGCATCGCCGACTGCACCTTGGCGGGCGCGCGGTTGATCTCGTCGGCGAGGACGAAGTTGGCCACCACCGGGCCCAGTTCGACGTCGAAGCGCTCGGTGCTCTGCCGGTAGATGCGGGTGCCGAGGATGTCGGCGGGCACCAGATCGGGGGTGAACTGCACGCGCGAGAACGAGCCGCCGACCACCCGGGCGAACGTCTCCACCGCGAGGGTCTTCGCCACCCCGGGCACGCCCTCCAGCAGCAGGTGCCCCTTGGCCAGCAGCCCGACGAGCATCCGTTCGACCAGCCGGTCCTGCCCGACGATCACCCGCTTGACCTCGAACACGGTGCGTTCGAGCAGTTGCGCGTCGCGTGCGGGCGTGCCGCTCTCGCTCAGCTCGGCCTGCCCAGGCTCGGTCACCGGCACACTCCTCCTCAGCACAACAAACTCGGCACAACGAATTCGCCACAACAGCAGTCCACCGGGGTACAGCCAACCGGACGGGCGGTGTGAGCCCTGTGAACTCACCTGGTGAAGCGCGCGAGGTCGGCCGACGTGTCGAGGTCGGCGGCCGAACCGTCCAGGTCGGACAGCCGCGCCGGGCCGAGTCCGCCGAGCACCCGGCGCAGGGCCGCGCCCTCGGGCCGCGCGGGCAAGGCGGTCCGCAGCAGCCCGATCGGCCACGCACTGAGCAGCCACTGGTCGCGGCCCGCGCCGTCGACCAGCACGACGCCCGACCCGCCCGGGGCTTCGCGCAGCCTGCGCACCGTCGCGGCGGTCACGGCGGGCAGGTCGGCGGCCAGCAGCACGACCAGAGTGTCCGATGTGGACTCGGCGAGCGCGGCGACACCCGCCGCGAGCGCCGCGACGGGACCCGACCCGGGCTCGTCCTCACGCGTCCACCGCACGGGCGTGGCCGTCGGCCGCCGAGGGCCGACGACGATCACCTGGTCGGCGCCTGACACCGCGTGCAGCGCCGTGGCCAGCAGGCTTCGCCCGCCGACGACCAGCGCGGGCTTGTCGACCCCGCCGAGCCGGTCGCCCCGGCCGCCCGCGAGCACGATCGCGGCCCAGGCTGCACCCATGCGGTCGAGTCTATGGCTCGCCGATAGGCGAGGTCGGCGGCCGAGGTCGAGCAGCGTGACCGTGGTGACCTCGGTGACGTAGCGGTCGGCGAGCAGGACGGTCGTGTGGCGACAGCGCGGGAACCCGCGGACTCCCCAACACCCGATCCGCAGAATCCACCAGTCGGGACAAGACCCGACTGACGGCAACGCGGGTCCTTCGGTTGTCGAACGCCGATTCTGCGGCGAATATCACGATTCGAGCCCGTGTCTGCCCGGTTATCGGAAACACGCGGATGCGTGGATAGACTGCCTGGCATGCCGAATCCGCGGACCACCGCGGCGGCGAGTCCGACCAAGGTCAGCAACGGTCGCCTCGGTCAAGTCCGCACGTGGCCGTCGAGATCCCGGAGGCGTGAATGTCCCGTCCTGTCCGCGCGTTGGCCCTGGTCGCCGCCCTGTCGCTGGTCGGGTGCGGCAGCGAGGCCGCCACGCCGCCACCGACCTCGACCGGCGTCACCGGGGACATCACCGTGTTCGCCGCCGCGTCGCTGACCGAGTCGTTCACCAAGCTGGGCAAGGACTTCGAGGCCGCCAACCCGGGTGTCAAGGTCACCTTCAACTTCGCCGCCAGTTCCGCGCTGGCCCAGCAGATCAACCAGGGCGCCCCCGCCGACGTGTTCGCCGCCGCCGCCCCGGCCAACATGAAGCAGGTCACCGACGCGGGCGCGGTGACCGACAGCCCGGTCACCTTCGTGCGCAACCGGCTGCAGATCGCCGTGCCGAAGGGCAACCCCGGCAAGGTCACCGGACTGGTCGACTTCGGCAAGGCCGAACTCAAGATCGCGCTGTGCACGGAGAAGGTGCCCTGCGGCGCCGCGGCGAAGAAGGCGCTGGAGATCGCGGGCGTCACCGCCCGGCCCGACACCCTGGAACAGGACGTCAAGGCGGCGCTGACCAAGGTCCGGCTCGGCGAGGTCGACGCGGCGCTGGTCTACCGGACCGACGTCAAGGCGGCGGGCGACGAGGTCGAGGGGATCGAGTTCCCGGAGGCCGACAAGGCCGTCAACGACTACCCGATCGCCGCGACCGCGAAGGCGCCGAACGCCGCGGGCGCCAAGGCGTTCGTCGACTACATCCGGTCCGCGAAGGGCCGAACGGTCTTGAGCGAAGCCGGTTTCGACGCTCCGTGACCCGAACCGTCCGCGGACGCAACCCACGGGGACGGCTCCCGGTCGTTCTCGTGGTGCCCGCGCTGATCGGGCTGGCGTTCCTGGTCCTCCCGCTGGCCGGACTGATCGCGCGGGCGCCCTGGCGCACGCTGCCCGGCCAACTGTTCAGCGCCGAGATCGGCGAGGCCCTGCGGCTGTCGCTGGTGTGCGCGAGCCTGGCCACGGCCATCTGCCTGGTGCTCGGCGTCCCGCTCGCCTGGCTGCTCGCGCGCGGCGACCTGCGCGGCCGCGGCCTGCTGCGCGCGCTGGTCACGGTGCCGCTGGTGCTCCCGCCGGTCGTCGGCGGCGTCGCGCTGCTGCTGGTGCTGGGCAGGCGCGGGCCGATCGGGCAGTACCTCGACGCCTGGTTCGGCATCACCCTGCCGTTCACCACCGCGGGCGTCGTGGTGGCCGAGGCGTTCGTGGCGATGCCGTTCCTGGTGATCTCGGTGGAGGGCGCCCTGCGCGCGGCCGACCCCCGCTACGAAGAAGCCGCGGCCACGCTCGGGGCGTCGCGCCGGCTGACGTTCTGGCGGGTGACGCTGCCCTCGATCGCGCCGGGCATCGTCGCCGGGACAGTGCTCTGCTGGGCCCGCGCGCTCGGCGAATTCGGTGCCACCATCACCTTCGCCGGCAATTTCCCCGGCGAGACCACGACCATGCCGCTGGCGGTCTACCTCGCGCTGGAGTCCGACCCGGACGCCGCGATCGTGCTGAGTATCGTCCTGCTGGTGGTGTCCGTCGCCGTCCTGGCCAGCCTGCGCGACCGGTGGATCAGCGGCGCGACATGACCCTGGACGCCGACCTCCGGGTCACTCGCGACGCCGCGTTCCGGCTCGACCTGCCGCTGACGATCGCGCCCGGCGAGGTGGTCGCGCTGCTGGGCCCCAACGGCGCGGGCAAGACCACCGCGCTGCGCGTCCTCGCGGGCCTGCTTCCGTTGACCGGGGGCCACATCCGGCTCGACGACCAGGTGTGGGACGAGCCGCCCGCCGTGCTCGTCCCGGCCGAGCGCCGCCCGATCGGCGTGGTGTTCCAGGACTACCTGCTGTTCAACCATCTGTCCACACTGGACAACGTGGCGTTCGGCCTGCGCGCCCGCGGCATGGACCGCGCGGGGGCCCGCGCCCGCGCGCTGGACTGGATCGACAAGGTCGGCCTGGCCAGTCACGCGCACGCCCGGCCGCGGTCACTGTCCGGCGGCCAGGCCCAGCGCGTCGCGCTCGCCCGTGCCCTGGTGACCCAGCCTGCGCTGCTGCTGCTCGACGAACCCCTGGCCGCGCTCGACGCGGGCACCAAGCTGCACATCCGCGCCGAACTGGGCCGACACCTGGCGGCCTACGACGGCCACACGCTGCTGGTCACCCACGACCCGCTCGACGCCATGGTCCTCGCCGACCGACTGGTCATCGTCGAACACGGCCGCGTCGTGCAGGAGGGCACGCCCACCCAGGTCGCCCGGCAGCCGCGGACCGACTACATCGCCCACCTCGTCGGCCTCAACCTGCACCGGGGCCGGGCCGAGGGCACCGTGGTCCACCTCGACAGCGGCGGGACGCTCACCATCGCCGAGCCTGCCACCGGCCCCGTGCACGTCGCGTTCTCCCCCGCCGCCGTGAGCCTGCACCCCGACCGGCCCACCGGCAGTCCCCGCAACACCTGGCCGGTGACGGTCGCGGCGGTCGAGCAGCACGCGCACACCGTCCGCGTGCACCTCGACGGCGCCCCCTCCGTGCACGCCGACGTCACCGCCGCCGTGGTCGGCGAACTGCGCCTCGTGCCGGGAACCCGGCTCTGGGCGGCGCTCAAGGCCACCGAGACGCGGACGTACTCCACCTGAAACGAATCTCACTGGAGAACGACTCAACCCGAGTCGGCCCGGGCGGCGGTGCCAGGATGGCGGCATGCTGGAGATCAGTGCGCTGCGCCCGCCCGACCGCGCGGGGTGGGAAGTCCTGGCGCGCGCCTACAAGGCGTTCTACGAGACCGCCGTGCCGGACGCGGATTACGAGCGGACGTGGCAGCGGCTGCTGCGCGCCGACGAGCTGCACGGTGTCGCCGCGCGGATCGACGGGAGCGTGGTCGGCATCGCGCACTTCCTGTTCCACGCCAACGTCTGGTCGACCGGAGCTTGCTATCTGCAGGACCTCTACGTCGACGAGGCGGCGCGCGGTCGAGGAGCGGCACGCGGGCTGATCGAGCAGGTAGCCGAGGTGTCGCGCGAGCGCGGGATGCCTCGGCTGTACTGGCACACCAAGCAGGACAACGCCCGCGCCCGCGCGCTGTACGACCGGGTGGCCCAGTTCCACGGCTTCCTCTGCTACGTCTATCCGATGTGACGCACCAGCAGGCAGGTTCGCCTGCTGGGGTGCTCCACCTCGGGATGTGGATCGCGGTCGAGGCGGGCCACGACCGCCAGACCGGCGGCGGCCAGCGTCTCCGCCTCCGCGACGGGGTCGAGGAACCGGAAGGTCAGGTCCACATGGTGGCCCCACCAGTCGGCCGGCTTCTTCGCCTCGCCGGTCGGGATCTCGGCGTCGCTCGTGTGGAAGGCGATCAGCGCGTGCCCGCCGGGACGGAGGACTCGGGCGAACTCCGCGTAGGCCGCGGCACGTTGCGCGGGGTCGAGGTGGATGACCGCGTACAGGCACACGAGGCCCGCCACGGCCCGCGACCGGATCGGCAGCGCGGTCATGTCCGCCGCGCAGACCGAGACACCAGTGGTCCGCCGGGCGGCCGCACACATCGCGGGCGACAGGTCCATGCCGACGACCGGAACGCCTCGGGCGGCGAGGAACGCGGCTGCCTGCGCGGGCCCGCAGCCCACATCGAGGACGGGCCCGCCCGCGGCGAACTCGGCGAAGGCGTCCAGCAGCGCGCGGTCCAGCGGCTTGTGCCGCAGCTCGCCGCCGAACTCGGCGGCGTAACGGTCGGCCACCACGTCGTAGCTCCGCCGCGTCGCCGCAGTCATATCGCGGTGAGTCGCCGACATGCGGTCGAACAGTAGCCGTTCGCGGCACCACCGCTAACGGATAGTCCAGATGTGGTCTAATGATGCGTATAGTCCAGATCTGGACTATACGCAGTGAGGAGCGGCGGATGAGCGGCAGCGCGGGCCGGAAAGCCGTGGGGTACCTGGCGCGTGACCTCGTCACTTCGCCGAACAGCTTCGCCAAACCCAAAGCGGTGCTGACCGCGAAACCGCCAGGGCTCGGCGAGGCGGCGCCGACCCTGCCGATCCTCGACGGCGGGCCCGCCGTCGTCGCGTTCCTGCGCCACATCGGCTGCCCGTTCGCCGAAGCCACCCTGCGACACCTGGCCGGTCTGAGCGCGACCGAGGGGATCCACAACCGGCGGGCCAACGGCAGCCGGTGGCAGAGCGCGGGCACCTTCGCCGTGACCGACGGCACGATCCGGTGGCGCCACCTGCCCGCGCACGCGGGCGACCTGCCCCCGCTCGACGAGGCCGTCGCCGCCGCACTGCGCGGTCGCGCCGAATGACCGGCGACCTGGCCGAGTCGGAGTTCGTCGTGCTCGCCCTGCTGGCCGAAGGCGAGACGCACGGCTACGAGATCCGCAAGCTCGTCACCAAGCGGGGATTCCGGCTCTGGACCCGATTGCGCCGATCGAGCATCTACAACGCGCTCGCCCACCTGGACGATCGCGGCCTGATCCGCGTCCGCGTGACGATCCACAAGGGACACACGCGAAAGATGTACCGGATCACCGAGCACGGTACGGACACGCTGCGGGCCGAGGGCCTGCGCCGCCTCGCCGACCCGGCCCACCCGCGCAACGAACTCGACCTCGGCGTCTACGTCCTGCCGTTCCTCGCCGAACCCGAGGCCCGGCAGGCGATCGCGGACGGCCTCGGCACACTCAGGGCCCGCCGCGAGTTCCTCGCCGAGCAACTCGCGTGGTGTCGGGAACGAGACCTACGCCTGCCCGCGCTGGCGTTCGAGCGGCCGCTGCTCGCCCTGACCGCGGAGATCGACTGGCTCGAACGCGTCGCGGCGGACTACGCGAGCGGCGGCGCGTGCCCCGGCGGATGGGCCGAGTTCATCGACCCCGACCACCGCGGCAGCTCAGAGCAGGCGGGTGGCGTAGGGGACGATGCCGCCGTAGCGGACCGGGGCGATTCGGACCCGTGAGCCGGAGTACGGCGCCTCGACCATCTGCCCGTTGCCGATGTACATCGCGACGTGGTGGATGCGGCCACCGGTTGACCAGAACAGCATGTCGCCGGGGGCCATCTGGTTCAGCGGGACCCGGCGGCCCGAGGTGGCCTGGTAGCCGCTGTAGTGCGGGAGGCGGATGCCGACGCCCGCGTACGCGTAGATCATCAGGCCGGAGCAGTCGAAGCCGACCCGGTTGTAGTCGCCGAAGCTGTCGGCCACGCCGCCGTCGCGGATGCCGCGGGTGGGGCCGCTGCCGTTGCCCCCGCCCCACGCGTACTGCACGCCGAGCTGGGACAGGGCTCGGTCGATGACGACCTTGACCGACTTGCCCGCCACCGGACGCACCGCCGGGCGCGGGCCACCGCCACCGCCGTTGGCCGCCGCGGCGGCTGCCGCGTTCTGCTCGTCCTCGCGCTGCTTGGCCGCGCGCCAGTCGCGGTAGCGCTGGCGCTGGTTCTCCAGGCCGCCGACCCTGGCCTGCGCGGCGTCGAGTTGGCGCTCGTAGTCGGCGCGGGCCGCCTCCAGCTCCTGGGACTTGCCCGCCTGCTCGCGCTGGGCCTGCTGGGCCGACGCCGTGGCCGCGTCGGCGGTGTGCTTGGCCTGTTCGGCCTCGGCCTGCCGCTTGGTGGCCTCGTCCAGGGCGGAGCGGGCGAGGGAATCCTTGTTGGCCTTGGTGGTGCGGGCGCGCTCCATCGACTCCAACGCGTCGAGTTCGCTGCCGCTGATCGCGTTGAGCAACTGCGCCCTGGCCAGCAGGTCCTCCGGGCTCTTGGCACCCAGGTACGCCGAGACCGAGCCCACGGTGGTGCCCTGCTTGTAGCTGCCCGCGGCGAAGTCGTCGAGCTGCGCGCGCGCGTCGTCGATCGCCTCGCCCGCGCTGTCGGACTCGCGGCGGGCGGCCTCGGCGTCGGCCTTGGCCTTGGCCGCGATCTCCCGCGCGGTCTCCAGGTCGACCAGCGCCTTGTTGGCGTCCTCCATCTTGGCCTCGACCTCGGCCTGCAATTGCAGGAGCCGGGATTCGGCCTGCGCGAGCTGGTTGGTCAGCTCACCCACCTTGCCCGCCTTGGCTTTCGCGACGGCGCGGCCGGAGTCCAATTCGGAATCACTCGGGTTCGGCGGCGGCGGCGGGACCGCCGCGGCCGTGCCCGTGCCCGCCATCAGCAACACGAGCGAACACGTCGCCGCGATCAGGCCCCAGGACCGGCCACGTCCGTTCGGCACGACTCCCCACCCTCCAGTCGGGACGGCTCCCCCCGTCCACTTCGCTGAGCAGGACCGACTGTGCCACTTGGACACACCACGCACCAGCCGTAACAGGGGAAACTTACTCACCTCGGGCCACATTCACCCCGAGAGACACGCTGGGTAACACGAATCGGGCTTCGACGGTTCGACAATGGACAGTCGGCGTCACCCGGTCGGGGCGCTGTGATCACCGCGGCGCGCGGCTGCGAGCATGGTCGGGTGCCAGATCGAACGACGTCGCTGCGAATCGCCGCGGCGGCCACCGCCGCGCTCGGCCTCGCGACCGTCGTCGCGGGCATGTTCCTGCCCTGGTTCCGGTCGGGCGCGGTGCTGCGCGACAGCTTCCAGCTCATCGGCGTGATCCAGACCCTGGGGTTCCTCCGCGGCCAGACGCTGGAACTGCTGCTCTACGCCTGGTACGGGATGATCCCGGTGGTGACGCTGAGCATCGTGGCGTACGCGTTCGGCTTGCATCGCACGTCGGCAACGATTTGCGTCATTCTCGCGATAATCACCGGAACCATTTCCGGTGGCGCTAGCGTCGAAAGTGGTGGCGAGGACAGCCCGCTCGGCATCGCCGGTACCGGACCGACAGTCACACTCATCGGCTCGGCGCTGGCCTTGGTGGGGGCCTTGGGCATCTTCGTGGGCAGGCGCAGGAGCGCGAGCAGGATCGCAGGAGGGGAACCGTGACCTATCCAGGTTCAGGCGGCCAGTGGCAGCCGAACGACCCGTATCAGCAGCAAGGCGGTCCGGGTAGCGGACCGTTCCCCGCTCAGCCCGGCTACCCGCAGCAAGGCGGCTACCCCCAGCAGGGTGGCTACCCCCAGCCCGGTTACCAACAGCAGGGCGGCTACCCGCAGACCGGACCGCAGCCGACCCAGGCGTACGGCCAGCCCGCGTACGGCCAGCCCGGCTATGACCAGCCCGGCTATGACCAGCCCGGTTACGACCAGCAGGGCTACGGCCAGCCGCAGTACGGCGGCCAGGGCTACGGCTACCCGGCGCCGCCGTCCGCGCCCCGCAAACGCAAGGGCTTGATCATCGGCACCGTGGTCGCGGTGCTCGCCGTGGCCGCGGGGGCGGGCTTCACGGTGTGGGCGCTCAACCGCGGGTCGACCCAGGCCGGCGCGGACAACCCGACGGCGGCGGCGACCAGCCTGGTCAACGCCATCGGCCAGGGCGACGTAGCGGGCGTGCTCACCATGCTCGCCCCCGCCGAGCGCGACCTGATGACCACGCTGAACTCCGAGACCACCAAGGAACTGCAGCGCCTGCAGGTCTACAAGAGCGACGTCGACCCGAACAAGATCGAGGGCTTCGAGCTCAAGACCGAGGGCCTGGTGTTCGAAGAGTCGGCCGCGGAGAAGGTCAACGACCACCTGACCATCACCAAGCTGGTCGCGGGCAAGATCACCATCAGCTCGGACGCGAGCAAGCTGCCCTTCACCGAAGAGTTCATCGACCTCGCATTCCCGCGCGGGATGAACGCCAAGCCGCAGACCGAGACCGTCGACGTCGCCGAGATCGTCAAGGACAACAAGGGCGAGCCGATCAGGATCGCCACGGTCAAGGTCGACGACCAGTGGTACCCCAGCCTCTTCTACACCTTCGCCGACTACGGGCTGGCCGAGGAGAAGATGGAGTGGCCGAAGCAGGCCATCGCCGCCAAGGGCGCGGCCACCCCGGGCGACGCCGTGCGGGAGATGGCCGAGGCCGCGCTCGCCGCGGACCTGGAGCGGGTCATCGAACTGCTCCCGCCGGGCGAGATGGGCGTGCTGCACGACGTGGGCCCCGCGCTGATCGAGGCCGCGGGCAAGCCGAAGCCCGCGCCGGTGAAGATCCTCAAGCTGGAGACCGAGACCGTCGAGGTCGAGGGCGCCACCAAGGTGCTGCTCAAGGAGTTCGAGGCCGAATCCGAGGGCGAGCGCGTCCGCGTCACCAAGGACGGCGAGTGCTACGCCGCCGAGGTCGAGGGCGAGCGCGAGCAGTTCTGCGCCGACGACCTGGCGCAGCAGATCGGCGGCAAGCGGATGGACCCGGACGCCAAGCAGGCGCTGACCAACCTGGTCAAGGGCATGATCGCGAACACCGGAGTGGTGACCACCGAGGCCGACGGCAAGTGGTACGTCAGCCCGATCCGCTCGCTGACCGACATCCAGGTCACCGCGCTCAAGAGCCTCAACCCCGAGGACATCAAGGCGCTGTTCAAGCTGGTCAAGTAGCCCGCGCGAAGGCCGCCGCCCCGGTCGGGCGGCGGCCTTCGCCGTGCTCAGGTCAGCTCGGCGACGAACTCCAGCCGGTTGCCCACCGAGTCGTCGGTGTGGAAGCGGCGCAGGCCCGGGGTCTCCGCGGGGTCGGCCCAGCGCACCTCGTGGCCCGCCGCCGCGACGGCCGCGGCCACCGCGTCGACGTCGGCGACGAACGCGGGATGGGCCTTGCGCGCCGCGCGGAAGTCGGCCTCCACGCCCACGTGCAGTTCCCCGTCCGGCCCGCCGACGCCGGGCACCCGAAACCAGCACCCGCCGCGCGCGGCCAGCACCGCGGGTTTGGGCAGCTCCGCCCAGCCGAGCACACCGGTGTAGAACGCCCGGATGCCGTCCTCGCTGCCCGGTGGGCAGGCGATCTGCACGTGATGGATCACATTCTCCTCCTCGGCGGGTCCCCTTGAAGCCTAATACAGGACAAGCGTACTGTTAGATCCGTGAGGCCGTCTCGGGCCGCCCCGAGCGGGTGCGCGAGACTCACCCTCGAACCGAACTGACTTTGCGCCGCCACTGGAGTTGGACCGTGACCACACCGAGTTCCGTGCCCCCGGGCACTAGCGACAGCTTCGGCGCCCGCGCCACCCTGACCGTCGGCGACGCCTCCTACGAGGTGTTCCGACTCGACGCGGTGCCGGGGGCCGAGCGCCTGCCGTACAGCCTGAAGATCCTGCTGGAGAACCTGCTCCGCACCGAGGACGGGCTGAACATCACCGCCGACCACGTGCGCGCCCTGGCGGACTGGGACCCGGCGGCCGAGCCGTCGACGGAGATCCAGTTCACCCCCGGCCGCGTGGTCATGCAGGACTTCACCGGGGTGCCGTGCGTCGTCGACCTCGCCACCATGCGCGAGGCGGTCACCCAACTCGGCGGCGACCCGACCAAGGTCAACCCGCTGGCACCCGCCGAGCTGGTCATCGACCACTCGGTCATCGCCGATGTCTTCGGCCGCCCGGACGCCTTCGAGCGCAACGTGGAGCTGGAGTACGAGCGCAACCGGGAGCGCTACCAGTTCCTGCGCTGGGGCCAGACCGCGTTCGACGAGTTCAAGGTCGTCCCGCCGGGCACCGGCATCGTGCACCAGGTCAACATCGAGCACCTCGCGCGCGTTGTCATGGTGCGCAACGGGCAGGCGTACCCCGACACGCTCGTCGGCACCGACTCGCACACCACCATGGTCAACGGCCTGGGCGTGCTGGGCTGGGGCGTGGGCGGCATCGAGGCCGAGGCGGCGATGCTCGGCCAGCCGGTGTCGATGCTGATCCCGCGGGTCGTCGGCTTCAAGCTGCACGGCGAGCTGCCCGCGGGCGCCACCGCGACCGACCTGGTGCTGACGATCACCGAGATGCTGCGCGAGCTGGGCGTGGTCGGCAAGTTCGTCGAGTTCTACGGCTCCGGCGTGTCCGCCGTGCCGCTGGCCAACCGCGCCACCATCGGCAACATGAGCCCGGAGTTCGGCTCCACCGCGGCGATCTTCCCGATCGATGCCGAGACCATCGACTACCTCAAGTTCACCGGCCGCTCGGCCGAGCACGTGGCGCTGGTCGAGGCGTACGCCAAAGCACAAGGTCTCTGGCACAGTGTCGACTCTTCGGAGCCGGTGTTCTCCGAGTCCCTGGAGCTGGACCTGGCGACCGTGGTGCCCTCGATCGCTGGGCCGAAGCGCCCGCAGGACCGCATCGAGCTGACCGACGCGCGCGACGCTTTCCGCGTGGCGCTGGGAAGTTACGCCACCGACGCCCCGGAGTCCACTGTGGACGAGGCGGCGAAGGAGTCCTTCCCGGCCAGCGACTCCCCCGCGCCCGCCGCGAGCGGCAACGGCTCGGCGGGCAAGCCGTTCGACTACCACTCGGCCGCCGCGGGCGCCGAGGGCCGCACCAGCAGGCCGACCACGGTCACCCTCGACGGCGCCACCTTCGAGATCGACCACGGCGCGGTGGCGATCGCGGCCATCACCTCCTGCACCAACACGTCCAACCCGTCGGTGATGATCGGCGCGGCGCTGCTGGCGAAGAAGGCCGTGCAGCGCGGCCTGGAGCGCAAGCCGTGGGTGAAGACCACGCTGGCGCCGGGGTCCAAGGTCGTCATGGACTACTACGACCGGGCCGGGCTGACCCCGTACCTGGACAAGCTGGGCTTCAACCTGGTCGGCTACGGCTGCACCACGTGCATCGGCAACTCGGGCCCGCTGCAGGAGGAGATCTCCGCCGCGGTGCAGGAGGCCGACCTCGCCGTCGTGTCCGTGCTGTCGGGCAACCGCAACTTCGAGGGCCGGATCAACCCGGACATCAAGATGAACTACCTGGCCTCGCCGCCGCTGGTGGTGGCCTACGCGCTGGCCGGGTCGATGGACATCGACATCACCACCCAGCCGCTGGGCATCGGGTCGGACGGGCAGCCGGTGCACCTGGCCGACATCTGGCCGACGCCGCAGGAGATCTCGGACACGATCACGGCGGCGCTGTCCGCGGAGAGCTTCGCCGAGAGCTACAAGGACGTGTTCACCGGCGATGAGCGCTGGCAGTCGCTGCCCACGCCGACCGGCAAGACCTTCGAGTGGGACCCCGAGTCCACCTACGTGCGCAAGCCCCCGTACTTCGACGGCATGGAGATGAAGCCCGCGCCGGTCACCGACGTCTCCGGCGCGCGAGTGCTGGCGCTGCTGGGCGATTCGGTCACCACCGACCACATCTCGCCCGCGGGCGCGATCAAACAGGACTCGCCCGCGGGCGGCTACCTCACCGAGCACGGCGTGGACCGCAAGGACTTCAACTCCTACGGGTCCCGGCGCGGCAACCACGAGGTGATGATCCGCGGCACGTTCGCGAACATCCGGCTGCGCAACCTGCTGCTCGACAGCGAAAACAACGGCGCAGGGGTCCAGGGCGGCTACACCCGCGACTTCACCGCGGGCGGCGAACAGGCGTTCATCTACGACGCCGCACAGCACTACGCGGCGGCGGGCATCCCGCTGGTCGTGTTGGCGGGCAAGGAATACGGCTCGGGTTCCTCGCGCGACTGGGCGGCGAAGGGCACCTCGCTGCTGGGTGTGCGGGTGGTGATCGCGGAGTCCTTCGAGCGCATCCACCGGTCGAACCTGATCGGCATGGGCGTGCTGCCGCTGCAGTTCCCGGCGGGCGAGACCGCCGTGTCGCTGGGCCTGGACGGCACGGAGACCTTCGACTTCGCGGGCGTCACCGTACTCAACGACGGCGAGACCCCGCGCACGGTCAAGGTCACCGCCACCCGCGACGGGTCCACTGTGGACTTCGACGCGGTGGTACGGATCGACACCCCGGGCGAGGCCGACTACTACCGCAACGGCGGCATCATGCAGTACGTCCTGCGCAAAATGGTCAACGGCTGATGCGGAACGGGGGTCGACCGGGGCAGGGCGACCCCCGTTCCGTCCGTTGTGGACTGTCCAGATGAGCACTGTACTGCTGGCGGCGGGCCTGATCGTGCTGATCGGATCGGTCGTGCAGGGCACGATCGGTTACGGACTCAACCTGATCGCCGGCCCGCTGCTCGCCCTGCTCGACCCGATGCTGGTGCCGGTCCCGGTGCTGCTGGTGGCGTGCGTGCAGGCCACCATGGCGATGGTGCGCGAACACGGCTCGGTGCACTGGGGCGGCGTCGGCTGGGCGATGCTGGGACGGCTCCCCGGCAACGTGCTCGGCCTACTTGCGCTGTCCCTGCTGCCATTGGCGGGATTCAACGTCGTGATAGGACTGTCGGTGCTCGTCTGCGTGGCGCTGTCGCTGGTCACCTGGACACCCCGGCCGACCCCGCCGAGCCTGGTGATCGCGGGCACCGCGTCGGGCGCGTTCGGCACGGTGTCCTCGATCGGCGGACCGCCGATCGCCCTACTGTACCAACACCAGTCCGGCCCGACGGTGCGGGGGACGCTGGGGGCGTACTTCCTGCTGGCCTCGGTGTCGTCGATCACCACGCTCGCGATCGCGGGCCGCGTCGAACAGCGACACCTGCTGGCGGCGGCGGTGCTGGTGCCGTTCATGCTGGTCGGGTTCGCGGTTTCCGGGCCACTGCGCCGATATCTGCACGGCGGGCGGGTGCGCACGGGGGTGCTGGTGGTAGCGGCGGCGAGCGCGATCGTCCTCATCGGACGGAGCCTGCTCGGCGCCTGAGCCACGGGTATCGACCACAGCCACCCGACAGTCGGCCTTGTGGGTCAGTACTTCCAGGTGGTACCGGTACCTCGGTACTGCTCGACCGGGATCGGTGTGCTCCCGTCGCGCATGTGGTCGGTGTAGAGGGCGCCGTGGAGGTGGTCGACCTCGTGGGCGACGAGGCGAGCCAAGCCGCGCTCGAAACGGGTGATCCGGGTGGTGCCTTCGATGGTGGTGTGCTCGACGTCGATGATGTGGGCGCGGGGGACCTGGCCGCGGACGTCGAAGAAGGACAGGCATCCCTCGTACTGTTCGTCGACTTCGCCGCTGTGCTCGATGATGGTCGGGTTGAATAGAGTGATCGCCTCCCCGTCTGGGGTGCGCACGATCGCGGCGGCACGGTCGATGCCGATCTGGGGCGCGGCGATGCCCATGCCCTTGCCGAATGTATGCGCCTTGGCGACGCGTTCGGCCGCGGAGTTGAGTGCGGCGACCACCCGGCGGGCGTCCTCGGCCTCGGCGGGCAGATCGAACCGGGCAGCGGTGCGCCGCAACGTGGGGTCACCGTCCTGCGCGATACCCAGCGCGGCCATCACCGCACTCGGTCGAGCGGGCGGCCGAGCGGGGTTGCCGGTGTGCCGCCGGAAGTCCCATTCGAGGCGGTAGCGGGCGTGCAGCGGCGGGTCCGCACAGGACCAGGAGAACACGTGCCGCTCGCTGGTGTCCTCAGCGAGGTCGGCGCGGGTGATGGCCGTGGCGAACGGCATGGCCTGGGCCGTCATCGACGTGTGCAGCCCCCACACGACCGGGGCGAGTTCGGACGGGAAGTCCAGGCACACCGACAGAGTACGGGTGGGCAGCCGCACGGCGCGCTGGAACCAGTTGCCCCAGTGTGCCTCACTGACCGTGTACTCGTACTCGATCCAGCATGCCTCGCCCGGGTAGAGCGGGAAGTGGCCGTGCTCGCCCGCGAAGAGCAGCCACACCTCCTTGAACGCGGCCCGGTCGTGGTGGGCGGTCCAGTCCATCGGATTGGCGCGGCCTTGGCCGTGCCAGGCACGCAGCCCGATCTCTTCCCAAGTCAGCGGATCCTCGCTGTAGAGCCGGTTGGAACGCTGCGGGTCGCCGGGGTAGCGGTCGACCGAGATGCGGATCAGGTAACGGCTGATCGGCTCGTTGCCGCCATTGACTAGGCGGCGGCGCTGCGTGAGCCGGTAGACGCCGTCGTCGTAGCGCAGGGTCGCGTCGTCGTGGTCGACCACCAGACTGCCCGCAGCGGCCGACTCCCCCGACTCGACCGGTGGCCGAGTACGAGTGGGCCGGTGGGCTTCGTAGTCGCGGAACGCTGCCCGCAGTGCCCCGCCTGCGCGCAGCGCGGTCTCGGCGTGCGCGGCGAACGCCTCCGACGGCCGTTCCGACCCAGACTCCACTTTGGACACATAAGAGCGGTCATAGCCCATGGCCTTGGCCAGGGTGGCACGAGAGTGCCCGCGCACGTCGCGCCAGCGGCGCAGCTCCACGGCAAAGGTGTTCACCTCGTCGGTGTCGGTTGGGGCGCCGGTTCCAGCCACGCCGCTCGGGTGGTGGCGCACCCCAGCGGCTTAGGTATCGCCTACGCCGACGAAACCATCGGCGACCGTGACCGCAACGGCGTCCTCTGGACTCGCATGCCGTCGCACCCCGGACACGGCACGCCGGAATTCGGCAAGGTCAACTCGCTACGACAACGCCACGCGATGCGCAAACTCCTCTGCCAGGTCTGCGCGGGCCCGGCCGACCTGGCAGACGACGGCGTCCTGTGGCTCCTTAACGACCACCGCGACGACTGGCCAGGCTGGCCGAACGGCATGGGCGTCACCGAGCCACCGATCTGCCTGCCCTGCCTCCGAATCGCGGCGTACTCGACCGCCGCGAGGCCGTTGTCGATCGGGTCCGTTGCGGTGGATGGTGGCGCGTGTGGTCAGCACCGCGCTGGCTAGGTGTCTTGTTCGATGCGCTCGAAGATGTCGCCGTCTGTTTCCTTCTGCCAGTCAGGCAAGTCGTTCCAGTCGGCGACATAGGACGGCTTGGGATCGGGGAAGTGCTTGAAGATCTGGCCGGTCCAGCACACGGCCACGAACCGGCTCTTCTGGTCGCGGGTGAGTTTGGTGGCGGCGCCGTCGGTGGCCCTGAGGAAGGCGAAGACCTGGTCGTAGACGGCGGTCGCGGCGTCGCGTTCCCAATCGGGGGTCTGGTCCCACGGGGTGATGTAGCCGGGCTTGGGTTCGCCGGGGAAGTACTTGGTGACTCCGGCGATCCACGCCTCACGGAACACGCGGCCTCGGTCGTCCTGCATCCTGTTCTCCTCCATCACGCGGCGTGATTGCCGACAAGGCTGGTGATCTCGGCGTCGAGTCGCTGGATCTGCTGGTCGGCGAGCAACGGGGCCAAGTGCGGCTGAAGGCCGCGCAGCTTGCGCACGACCACGCCGGAGCCGGTGTGGCGAGCGGTGGCCAGGACAGCGTCGGTATAGGCGACAACCTGTTCAGGATCGCGCCGGTGCACACCGATCATCGCCAGATCGGTGAGGACCCCGGCCTTACGCCGGGCAGTGAGATTGCCGGCCAGGGCGTCGGCCAAGGCGGCTTCGGCGAGGTCGGCCCGCCCGAGGGTGACGTAACAGGTGCCCCGTTCCTCGGCCAGCCGGGACCCGTCGAACCGTAGCCAGCCGCCGTTGTGCACCTCACCGGTCAACTGCTGGACATCGGCCGCGGTGTCCAGTGCGCGCCGGCAGGCATCGAGAGCGCCGAGTCCGGCGAAGGTCTCGGCCTGCACGGCGGCGACCCAGTACCGGGTCGACAGTGCCGGGTCACCTCGATGGGCCAGGTCAGCGGCCAGTTCGAGCAGCGGCGCCGCCTCGGCGAACCGGTGTTCGTAGACCGCGATGAAGGCGTGCCTGGTCAACCCGCACGCCCACAGGTCGAAGGCGTTCGCTTCCTTGCCCGCCGTCGCGGCCAGGGTGTAGCAGTGGGCGGCGTCGGTGTAGCGGTCGCCGTCGAAGAAGATCTCCCCGGCCAGTTGGAAGAGGTCGGCGGACAGTGCGCACAGTCGCTGCCGGGAGGCAGGCGTCTGTGGGCGGCGCAGGCCCTCGGACAGGACGTCGAACTGGGCACGGACCAGGGGAAGTACCTGGCTCTTCGTCGGCGCGAGGGCGTAGACGCGCCACAAGTGGCTGTTGAACTGCTCGAACTCGGCGACTGCCGCCGAATCCACGCCACCGGTTCGGGCTGCCGCAGCGAGCCTTTCCGCGTCGTCGACAGCCGACTCGGCCGCCGGTAACGCCAGCAAGGCGCCGGTCATGCTGAACAGGCGTAGCAGGTCGCGACGGTTCATGTCGTCTATCTCCGCGAGGTCCGGCTGAGCGGGCAGGGCGCACCGTTCGACAAGGGCACCGCCAAGGAGCGGTGCGGTCGCGCCACGGGGGGCGCGGGAGGCGCCGTTTCGAGTGCTGTGGGTTTCGCGGCGTCCTCCCATGTGCTCGTCGACATCCGCAATCCGGGCCGGTGCGGCGGTCGAGGATGGAACGCGGGTCCGCCGTGGCGACGTCGACGTGAGCAAGGTACCCAGATGTTCGAGCGTGAGGCCGAGCGCCTTCGCGATCCGGGGCCGCCGGTACGGCTGCGGGGTCAGGTCGCCGCGTTCCCACCGGCCGACGGTGGAGAAGTCCACCCCGACCGCGGTTGCGAGGCCCTCCTGGGTGTAGCCCATCAGCTCGCGCCGCGCGGCGAATGCCTCTCGCCGGTCTCCCACGACCATCACCTCGCCCCGTCGGTCCCGATGCCACGATAACCAGGTACCGGCCAAGTCTGATCACCCGCTCGGCGAGCAGCACCCGATCGGACTACCACCCCGCCGGCGATATTTTCGCAGGTCAAAGTAGGTGTCGCCGCATTGTCGCCGCATTGCCGCCGTGTCCACGCCCTGGCCGAGATTGATCAGGACGCCTTGACTGAAGACGCTGCGGCTCATCCGGCAGGCGAGCGACCAGGCCATAGCCGCGACACGGGTCTCGGGGCGCGCGACACACCAAGGAGGAACTGTGACAGTCCAGATGGAACGGCCGGCCGCAACGCCGACCGCGTCGGCTGCGGAGGGCGAGGCGGACTCGGAGTTCGACCTCGACATCACCCTGATCGAGGTGGTGGACCCGGCGCATCTACCTGCTCGACCAGCACGATCGCCAGGTGTTGACCGCACCGCTCCTCGTCTCGCGGGGGAACGATGAGGTGCTGTCCGCGCCCGCCGATGAAGCCGCCGGATGGTTCGACGGCCGGGCCCACGAGATCGTCGTGCCCCTGGCCGCCCGCCGGCCGCAACCCACGGCGCGTCCGCCACGCCCGACGCCCCAACGCATCGTCCGGCCCCACGTGCACGGGCCTGCCCCCTGGTGCGTCCCCGCTGCTGTTCGCCAATGGCCGGTTCGTGCCTCTGGCAGCGCGCGCTGCGTCAGCCGGCGACGGACGAGCTCGGCGAGTCAAGGTAGGCGTTGAGCAGCGCATCGCATTCGGGCTTGAGGACTTCGGGGATGACTTCGACGACGTGGTTGAGTCTCTGGTCCCGCACGACGTCCCACAGCGAGCAGACTGCGCCGTTGTACTTGTCCCAGGAACCGATGACCAGGCACGAGATGCGGGCCAAGACGATGGCTCCCGCCGACATGGTGCCCGGCTCCAGCGTGGTAACCAGCGTGCAGCCCGCCAACCGCCAGGTTCCAAGCACACGTGCGGCTTGGCGCAGGGCAAGGATTTCCGCGTAGGCCGTGGGGTCTCCGGTGCGCTCCCGGTCATGCTGGGCCGAAGCGATCTCGGCCCAGTCCGGCCCATAGATCACCGCCCCCACGGGTGGGTCACCGGCTCCGGGGTCGGGTACGGCGCGCGCGAGCTGCAACGCGCGATACATCAACGGCTCGTACCTCGCGGTCGGGAAAGTCACGGTGCTGATTGTGCCGATCACCGCGACAAGCAGCCCCGGCGGTGCCGATCACGGGCCGTTGATCGTCACGGGCCCGGTGATCGACATCTCGACTACTCTGATGGTTTGCGCATGTGCCCAGAGTGAGCACGCTTCCCGCCAAGCATCGCCTGAACAGGAGACGTGGTGGAGCTTCCGTCGTTGACCGACCCAGTCCGTACCCTCACCGCCGCTGTACGGCAGGAGACGGCCGCTGTGCTCACGCACGCGCTCGACATGGGACTGGACTTCAAGCTCCAGCCGGAGATCTACCGCGCCCGACTGCCCCCCGATCAGGCACGTGACCTGCTCGTGTCGAATCTGCCGGAACACCCCTGCGCCGTGGGGGACGTGCTCGCCGAGTTTGCCGAGACGGTGCTTCCGATGTGCAAGAACGAAGCCAGCCCCCGGTTCCTCGGCTTCGGCGACACCGGTGACGACGTCGCGGCCCTCGCGGGTGGTGTCCTGGCGCTGTTCACCCAGCAGAATCTGATCAACCAGAGCTTCGACTCGCCGAGCGCGACGTTCATCGAGATCACCGTGCTGCGGTGGCTACGCGAGCTGATCGGTTTCACCAATCCGAGCGTGGACAAATTGTCGACAGTCTGGGACGTCGGCGGTGTGGTCACTCACGGCGGAACAATGAGCAACACCGTGGCCATGATGCTCGCCCGCGAACACGCCGCGCCGGGCACGATGGAACGCGGCGTCACCGACCCCGGTCGGTTCGCCATCATCGTGCCGCGCGGCATCGGCCACTACAGCGTGAAAGGCGCATTGACCTGGATCGGTGTCGGCAGCCAACTGATCGAGGTCGACACCGTCGGGTTCCGCTTCGACCTACGGGCGTTGGAGCGCGCGCTGCGTGAAAACGCCGGCCGGATCATGGCGGTGGTCGCCTATGCGGGGGACAGCCGCACCCAGACCATCGATGACCTGCGCGGCGTGCACGATGTCGTTCGTGCGGTGGACGAGCGGATCTGGTTGCACGCCGATGCCTGCTGGGGCCTGTTGTGTGCGTTCAGCGACGAACTCCGGCACAAGATCGACGGCATCGCCTGCTACGACAGCGTTACCGTCGACCCGCACAAGGTCATGGCCGTGCCCTACAGCCTGTCCGCGCTGTTGGTGCGCAGGCCGGCCAGCCTGCGGGCGATCTCCAGCTACTCCGACCTGATCATGCAGGAAGACTTCGCGTTCGGACAGGTCACCCCGTTCGTCGGTACCAAGGGCTGGATGTCGCTGAAGTTGTGGATGTTGATGCGGACACACGGTCGGACCGGGCTGGCGGCAATGGCCGAGCAGCGAGTGGCCACAGCAGGCCAGTTCGCCGATATGGTCGACGTACACGAGCGGCTGCTGCGGCTGCACGATCCCGATCTGCTCGCCGTGACGTTCGTCTACCTGCCTGTCGACTTCCGACCGCGCAACCCCGGCAATGCCGATGTTGAGCGGATCAACCAGGCCAACCGGTGGATTCACAACAGGATGCTCGCCGAGGGCACCTGGCACTTGCACCAATTCAGCGTTCCAGACGACGCGAGCGCGCTGCGGCGCGGCGCTGTGGTGTACCCACTGCGCTTCATGGCCGCCAATCCCCGAGTCGAGCGCCGTCACATGACCGGCGTCCTGGACTACGTCGTGTCCCTGGGCCGTCTGTGGGAGAACCACCGGGATAAGGATCGAGGATGACCGACACAACCAACCAGGCCACCGGCGAGGATGCAGGGCAGGCGACCGGGATCAAGGCAGTGTACCGGTCGGTCGGGATCTACGACGCGGTGCTGCCCCCGCACTACTACCACGGCGGCGAGGACGTCGACCTGGTCGGCGGCGTCATGGCCGAACACTACGGGCCACCACGTCGCGAGTTCGCTGTTGCCGAGTTCGGCTGTGGCACGGGTCGAGTCACCGCACGGCTGGCCCCGTATGCCCGTCGCCTCACAGCCATCGACTCCAGCCCTGCGATGCTCGACACCTTCCGGGCACGCTTCCCGCACGCCGAGATTCGCTGCGCCGACACCCGCCGCGCCGCCGCGCAGATGCTGGACAAAGGCTTGGCGGGCCAGTTCGACTTGGTCGGCGCGTTCTGGTCGTTGAGTTACCCGCTGGGCGACTGCTTCGAAGAGATGACTGCCGAGGGCATACGACCCGTCGCCGACCGGACCGGAGCACTCCGGCAGGCTCGGCAGCTTGTGCGCGACTTGGTGTCACTGGTCGCCGACAACGGGCACCTGCTGGCGTTGTACTTCGACTCCGAGACCCGCGAGCAACGCCTCGTGACCCGCGCGTGGGAGACGATCGCCCCGTTTCCCGAGGGCGGGCGCGGCTACACGCGACACCTGTTGCTGGAGGAGTTGCGTGCCGCCGAAGACCGGGGCAGGGGCTGGTTGACCCACACCCGCATCGGCGGTGTCGCCCTTGCCGCGAACAAGGACGCAGCAAGGGCGTGGTTCAACCATCTGCACTTCAAGAACATGCCCGCTCTGGTGAACGACCCCGAGATACAGGCCGAGGTCGAAGCGTTCGTGGACGACCACACCCAATCCTCCGGCGACGTGATCCTGCCCAGCGGCGTCCACGTGATCGACTTCCACGCCACCGACGATCCGCACCATCACATCCCACGTGCCCGATGAGCGACATCGACGACGCCTTTTCCGACGCAGGCAGGCTTCGGGCCGAGTTCGTCGGCGCGAACGGATACGTCCTGGCCTACGGCTCTCACGCGACGATGGCCACTCGCGGGTCGGATCTCGACCTCCTGTTCGTCGGACCACCCCTGCACCCTCACCAACTCGACCGACTGGTCAGGGCAGTGACGGCCTTGCACAACGATCACCAGTTGCGGCTGGACACCGAGGTCGCCCACGAGGTGAAACTGCACGCCTGCCCGGCCCAGATCAACGCCGCCCTCGCGCTGGGTGGTTTCACCCTGGACGCGGCCGGAGACCTGCATGTGCCGCCACTGGTCGTGGCACCGTGGTTTCTCAACTCCGCGCCGTTCAAGTTGCGGTTGATCCTCAACGCACTGACCACGACCCACGTGTTCCTCGGCGGCGACATCAACCTGTATCGACGACACTGCGCCCGCGCCGACCGCACCCTTGCGCTGGTGGCGCTGTCTCTACTGGACCTAGCAGCCACCTTCACCGTTGCCGAGGCCGCGGCAGTGCTGGTCACCGCAGCCGACGGAGCGGCGGGCGAGGACTTCCTCGGCTACTCCCCCGGACCCGCGCTGTGCTCCACCTTGCACCGCGGCCTGGCCCACCTCATCACCGAACAAGTCGTGTCCACGACCGACGGCGTGTGCTTCCACCAGTACCGCGCGCGGCACCGGGCGGTGGTGACCAGGCTGCGCCGGTACCGACGCGAAACGATCGATCAAGCCTGGGATAGTGAGCATCTTGAGCAAGGAGGATGCCGGTTTGAATGAGCACGAGGTTCGCTCGCTGATCTGCCAGGTCGAGACCATCGTGTCGGGTGCGATCGACCGAGTGCTGCCGGAACTGGCCGGGGCCGATCCCGTTGTCCGGCGATCCGAGCACGCGGACTTCCAGTCCAACGCCGCCCTCGCGCTCGCCAAACGCGCCCGCGTCAAGCCCGCCGACCTGGCCACCGCCGTGGTCGACGCACTGCGCACTGACGGCGCCGCGCCGGTGAACGAGGTGACTATCTCCGGACCTGGCTTCCTCAACCTGGCCATAGCCGACACGGCGATCTGGGCGCAGGTGGCCGCGCGGCTGGCCAGCCCCCGCCTGGGCATCGGTACGCCCGAGCAGGGCCGCCGCACCGTGATCGACTACTCGGCACCCAACATCGCCAAAGAGATGCACGTCGGCCATTTGCGCACCACCATCATCGGTGACGCCCTGGCTCGCCTGCTGGGATTCCTCGGTGCCGAGGTCATCCGGCAAAACCACGTCGGTGACTGGGGCACCCAGTTCGGAATGCTCATCCAGTACCTCGACGAGCACCCCGAACTCGCCTGGCAGCACGACCACCTGGCCGAGGGCACCTCGACCGTGTCCGCGTTGGACGGCCTATACCGGGCGGCGCGGGCCGAGTTCGAAGCCCAACCGGCTTTTGCCGACCGAGCGCGCGCTCGGGTGGTCGCCCTGCAGGCAGGCGACCCGGCCACCATCGCCCGCTGGCGGGAGATCGTCGCGGAGTCCGAGTTCGCCTTCCGCGAGATCTACGACCGGCTCGGTGTCCTGCTGGAACCCGAGGACTCCGCCGGTGAGTCCTTCTACAACGATCGCCTGCCCGACATCGTCGCCGAGTTGACCGCGGCGGGGATCGCGGTGGAAAGCGACGGCGCGCTCGTCGTGTACTCCCAGGAGGTCACCGGGCCGGACGACAACCCCGTCACGCTCATGGTCCGCAAGAAAGACGGCGGCTACGGCTACGACACCACCGACCTGGCCACCATCCGCTACCGCGTGCGCGAGCTGAAAGCCGACCGGCTGCTCTACGTCGTGGACGCCCGCCAAGCCCTGCACTTCCGGCTGATCTTCGAAGCCGCTCGCCGCGCGGGCTGGCTCACCGACACAGTCGACATCACCCACGTCGCGTTCGGCACCGTGCTCGGCCCCGACGGACGGCCGTTCAAGACCCGCTCCGGCGACACCGTCAAACTCATGGACCTGCTCGACGCCGCCGTCGACAAGGCACGCGCCACCGTTGCCGAAAGAGGACACGACCTCGCCGACGACGAACTGAACCGGATCGCCGGCCAGGCAGGCATCGGCGCGGTCAAATACGCCGACCTGTCCACCAACCGCACCAAGGACTACCTCTTCGACGTCGACCGCATGGTGTCCTTCGCGGGCAACACCGGCGTCTACCTCCAGTACGCCCACACCCGCATCTGCTCCATCCTCCGCAAAGCCCCTGACACCGGCGCCGAGGTCGACCCGACCCTGCCCCTGCACCCGGCCGAACGGGCACTCGCCCTGGAACTGGACACCTTCGGCGACGTCCTCGTCGAAGTCGGCCAACTGCTCGAACCACACCGACTCTGCGGCCACCTCTACGAACTGGCCAAGGCATTCACCGACTTCTACGAAGCATGCCCAGTCCTACCCGCCGACCCCCCGGTACGCGCCAACCGCCTGGCCCTGTGCCACCTCGCCGCCCGCACCCTGAGCCAAGGGCTCAACCTGCTCGGCATCGCCGCACCAGAACGCATGTAGACAACAGCTTGGCCCGCCGACCCGGTGCGGTCAGTCAGCGGTGAAGTGGCCGCGCCCCGCACCGGGCGTAGTCGCCGGCCCGAGCTGACCGACAGTGAACTGCTCTGCCTGGCCGTGGCTCAGGTGTTGGGGCTGCAACAACTGCGCCCGGTCCGTAAGGACGAGACCTACCGCAACGGCAACCTCGGCCGGGTGCGCCAGTGGATCGAGTCGGTCAACCAGACCCTCAAAGGCCAACTCGGCCTCGAACACCACGGCGGACGCACCCCGGCAGGCGTGTTCACCCGCGTCGCCCAGCGCCTGCTGGCCATGGCCGCGGGTATCTGGCACAACTGGAACACCGGCGTGACCAGCCAACGCTCAATGAACGCCTACGACCACTGCTGCGCCATGAGGCGCCGCGCTGTATCCCCGATCCAGTTGGGAGGAATTTGGAGGGACATTCCTG
>NZ_JBQTHF010000076.1:0-6579 GCF_052390155.1 Actinokineospora sp.
GCCCGCCGTGGACAGGGCGAGCACCTCGGTGCTGTGTTCGATGTCGCGGTCGCGGTCGCGGCCGACCCGGTGCCCGGCCGGTTCGGCCGGGCCGATGCCGGTCTGCCGGTGGCCGGAGGCGTCGGTGGACAGCCCGGCCTCGACCACCAGCCGCGGGTCGTTCCAGTCGACGGCGAGCGGGCCGAGGACACCGGCCGACGGCGACAGCTCGGCGGCGGTCAGCAGCGTGGCGAGGCAGTCCTGGTCGGGTGCGGAATCGTCGTGCAGCAGCCAGATCCAGCCGCCGGGGTCGCCCCACCGCTCGACGGCGTGGTCGACGGCGGCGTGCACGGCGTCGGTGTAGCCCGCGGTCCGGTCGAGGGTGAGCACCCCGTCGAGGACGCGGTCGGCGCCGTCAGCCGCCTCGGCGAGCAGGGTGGGCGTCTCGTCCAGAGATCCGGTGTCCACCGCGATGATGTGCCGCGGGCGCGGCACCGAGTGCCGCAGCGCGGAGAGCGCGAGGCGGAGCCATTCGGCGCCGTCATGGCAGACCAGGACGGCGACCACTGGTGCCGTGCGCAGGACCGGCGCGGCGCCGTGCGACAGCGCCAGGCGCGACCGGGGCGGCACGGACCCGTACACCTCCCATCGCACTCGTGGTGGTCATGACCCTCCGGCCACTAGCCAACACGGTACGACGAGACATCACCGAATCGTGTGAAGACAGGCAGGCCGACCCGCCTGCTTATCGACCCGCCCCACGCCCGACTTGAGCCCTGCGACCAGGAAACTCGGGACGGGGCCCACGCCGTCGTCCCGGTCGACTACCCGAGCTTCTTGAGCTTGCGCCGCTCCCGTTCGGACAGGCCGCCCCAGATGCCGAAGCGCTCGTCGTGCGCCAGGGCGTACTCCAGGCACTCCGAGCGGACCTCGCAGCCAAGGCAGATGCGCTTGGCCTCGCGGGTGGACCCGCCCTTCTCCGGGAAGAACGCCTCCGGGTCGGTCTGCGCGCAGAGCGCGCGCTCCTGCCACTCCTGCTCGTCGGTCTCGTCGAAGAACCCGGCGAGAACACCCAACTCCTCGGTCGGGTGTTCAGCCCATTCCACGACGCGACCCCCGTCACTCAGTCCCTGCATTTCGCCCCGCCTCCTCGCCTTCCGCACTCCCCGGCTGGCGGATGCCTTAGGCCATCCCCGTGGCGAATGACATCGATGTGATTACACCCGTGTCCCGGCGGTGGGTCAAGCGAAGCCCCCAGGTGGGTGATGAGATAACGCAGCCTGTACCCGATCGTGTACCAGGCGAAACGAAGCCGCCCGCCGGGCAACCGGCGAACATTGCCACACTGGGGTGGTGCAGCGATCAGCGGTTCGACCCTCGCCCGTGTTCCTCGGCCTCCTCGCGCTCACTGTGGGTGGCGCCCTGCTGACTCTCGTGGAGAACGAGACGGCCTTCAAAGCAGGGGTGTTCGTGCTGGTACTCGGCGGGTGGGCGGTCTCGCTGTGCCTGCACGAGTTCGGCCACGCGATCGTGGCGTTCCGCGGCGGCGACAAGGAGGTCTACTTCAAGGGCTACCTCACCCTCGATCCGCGCAAGTACGCCGACCCCGTGCTCAGCCTGGTCGTGCCGATCCTGTTCCTCGCGATCGGCGGCATCCCGCTGCCCGGCGGCGCGGTGTGGATCAACCACCACGCGCTGCGCTCCCGAGCGGTGGACACAGCCGTCTCGCTGGCCGGGCCGTTCGCGAACCTGGTGATCGGCGTGCTGCTCGCGGTGTCGGTCGAGGTGTTCGAGCCCGCGCCCGTGCTCGGCGCGGGGCTGTCGTTCCTGGCGCTGCTGCAACTCGCCGCGTTCGTGCTGAACATGCTCCCGGTGCCCGGCCTCGACGGGTGGGGCGCGGTCGAGCCGTACCTGTCCTACCCGGCGCGCAGCTTCGGGGCGAAGGCGCGGCCGTGGGCGCCGCTGATCCTGTTCGCCGCGCTGATCGGCATCCCGGGGGTGAGCGCGGCGTTCTGGGACGTCGTGGGCAGCCTCTACGGCGCGGTCGGCGGCAATGAACTGCTCGCCTACCTCGGCCAGGACGCGTTCTTCTTCTGGCGCTGAGACCGAATTGGACGGTGACCCGTCCGGGGTTCACCCGGACGTGCGAGGATCGCGCACCGTGAAGGTTGTCGTAGTCGTCGGCGGGGTCGGCGGGGCCAGGTTCCTGCTCGGTGTGAAGAAACTGCTCGGTCTGCCGCCGGTGGGACCCGCCCCGGACGGCTCGCCGCACGAGATCACGGCGGTGGTGAACACCGGGGACGACATCTGGCTGCACGGCCTGCGGATCGCCCCGGACCTGGACACCTGCATGTACACCCTGGGCGGGGGCATCGACACCGCGCGCGGCTGGGGCCGCACCGACGAGACCTGGACGGTCAAAGCGGAACTGGCCGCCTACGGCGCCGACCCGGACTGGTTCGGCCTCGGCGACAAGGACATCGCCACGCACCTGGTGCGGACCAGGATGATGCGCGCGGGCTACGAGCTGTCCGACATCACCGCCGCGCTGTGCGACCGCTGGCAGCCGGGGGTGCGGCTGCTGCCGATGACCGACGACCGCGTCGAGACGCACGTGGTCATCGACGAGCCGGGCACGGGCGAGCGCAAGGCGGTGCACTTCCAGGAGTGGTGGGTGCGCTATCACGCGGAGCCGAAGGCGCACTCGATCGTGCCGCTGGGCGCGGACGAGGCGAGCGCGGGCCCGGGCGTGGTCGAGGCCGTCACCGATGCCGACATCGTGCTGCTCGCGCCGTCGAACCCGGTGGTGAGCATCGGCACGGTGCTGGCGGTGCCCGGGGTGCGCGCGGCGCTGCGCAAGACCGAAGCGCCGGTGGTGGGCGTGTCGCCGATCGTCAACGACAAGCCGGTGCGCGGCATGGCCGACGCCTGTCTGACCGCGATCGGCCTGGCGACCTCGGCCGAGGCCGTCGGCAGGCACTACGGGTCGCGGGGCTGCTCGGACAACGGCATCCTCGACGGCTGGCTCGTGCACAGCGGCGACACGGCCGACGTGCCGGGCGTGGCCGTGCGCGCAGTCCCGCTGCTGATGTCCGATGTGGACGCCACGGCGAAGATCGCCCGCGCGGCGTTCGACCTGGGCGGCGTCGACGTTGACTGAGCACGCCGCGCGGGGGTCGGTGGAGATCCTGCCGGTGCGCGGCCTGCCGGAGTTCCGCCCGGGCGACGACCTGACCGGCGCCATCGCCGCCGCGGCGCGCTGGTTGCGGTCCGGGGACGTCGTCGTGGTCACCAGCAAGATTGTGTCCAAAATAGAGGGTCGGCTGGTGCGGGTGCCCGCCGACCAGGACGCGCGCGACGAGGTGCGGCGCAAGCTGGTGCTCGACGAGGCCGAGCGGGTCATCGCGCGCCGGAACCGGACGCTGATCACGGTGAACCGGTGGCTGGGCGTGGTGCACGCGGCGTCCGGGGTCGACACGTCGAACGTGGCGGGCGACGAGGTGGCGCTGCTGCCGGTCGACCCGGATGCCACCGCCGCCGCCCTGCGCCACGGCCTGCGCGAACGGCTGGGCGTCGAGGTGGCCGTCGTCATCACGGACACCATGGGCCGCGCGTGGCGCGTGGGGCAGACCGACGCCGCGATCGGCGCGTCCGGCCTGCGGGTGCTGCACTCGTACGCGGGCGCCGTCGACGGACAGGGCAACGAACTCGCCGTCACCGAGGTCGCCATAGCCGACGAGATAGCGGCGGCGGCCGACCTGGTGAAGGGCAAGCTCGGCGGCGTGCCGGTGGCCGTCGTGCGCGGCC
Source organism: Actinokineospora sp. (assembly GCF_052390155.1). Taxonomy (NCBI): domain Bacteria; kingdom Bacillati; phylum Actinomycetota; class Actinomycetes; order Pseudonocardiales; family Pseudonocardiaceae; genus Actinokineospora; species Actinokineospora sp. The sequence goes on from NZ_JBQTHF010000076.1 coordinate 3,787, forward strand.
TGGAAATCGGCGACGAGACCGCCCGCGCCCGCGACCTGGTCCGTCCGGTCGAGGACGACCTGTTCCGCCTCGGCACCGAGGACGCGATCGCGCAGGGCAGGCGTGAGGCGGTGCTGCTGCGCCGGTCGCTGCGCTCGTTCACCGACGAGCCGGTTGATCCGGCGGCGCTGCGCCGAGCCGTGGCCGCCGCGCTCACCGCGCCTGCCCCCCACCACACCCGCCCGGTCCGTTTCGTCCGGGTGGTGACCCGTCGAACCGCACTGTTGGCAGCCATGCGCACGGCCTGGACGGCGGATTTGGAGTCCGACGGCCTACCCCCCGACCGCGTCGCCCGCCGCGTGGCCCGCGGTGATCTCCTCTACGGCGCCACCGAGATCCTGCTCCCCTTCGTCCTGCGCGACGGCGCCCACACCTACCCCGACCCTCGACGCGCGGAAGCCGAACGAACCATGTTCACCGTCGCGGGCGGCGCGGCCGTGCAAGGCCTACTGGTCGCACTGGCCGCGGAGGGCCTCGGCTCCTGCTGGGTGTCGTCCACCCTCTTCTGCCCCGAAGTGGTACGCGATGTGCTGGACCTGCCCGCCACCTGGGAACCCCTTGGCGCCGTCGCCGTCGGCCACCCGGCCGACCCGATGCTCCCCCGCGAACCCCCCACAACCGAAGCCTGGCTGGAACTGTGACCCACCCCAGTGGCTGATCGACTTCACCGCCCCTGCTCCACCCCCAGCAAGGGCAAACCCCCGCCCTACCCTGGGGGGACAGCCCTGCTCCAGTCTATCGGTGGTGGCGGGGAAGGCTAGGGGGCGGCGTTTTCTGTGGATGGATTCGGGAGTTGGGGACAACTGAGGTGACTGTGAGGTTGCATGCTGACGCCGTGGCGGCCATGGCGGCGTGGCGTCCAGACGACCGCGGCCAGGAGTCGTTGCGGCAGGCGTACCTGGGGTTCCTCGCCGCCCGCCCCGACGCGTGCCTGCGCGCGTGTGAACCGGGCCATATCACCGCATCGGCGCTGGTCTTCGACGCCGCCGGAACGCACGTGCTGCTCACCCTGCATCCCCGGGTCGGCCGCTGGCTGCAACTCGGCGGGCATTGTGAGCCGTCGGACACCACGCTCGCCGGGGCGGCGCTGCGCGAGGCCACCGAGGAGTCGGGCATCGCCGACCTGCGCATCGATCCGGTGCCCCTGCACGTCGACGTGCATCCGATCACCTGCTCGCTCGGCGTGCCCACCCGCCACTTCGACGTGCGGTTCGCGGTCCGCGCGCCCGCGGGGGCCGAGCCGGTTCGCAGCGCCGAGTCGATCGACCTGCGGTGGTGGCCGGTGACCGACCTGCCGCCGGACCCGGACGGCGCGGCGGGCATCCACCGCATGCTCGCCGCCCTGCGATAGGCAGGTCACCGGCTCAACCGCTCGCGGCACGACCCATATGCCGACCGTCCCCCAGCGATGAAGACATGGTGGTTCCCGCTCGTCGCGACCACACTGGCGGTGTCGCCAAACTGCCCGCACGGAAAGGCACACCGTGATCACCATCGACCCACAGTCCGCGGTGCCGCCGTTCGAGCAGGTGCGCAGCGGGCTCGCGCAGCGAATCAACGACCACAGCCTCGCCGTCGGCACCAAGCTGCCGACCGTGCGCAAACTCGCCGCCGACCTCGGGCTCGCGGCGAACACGGTCGCCCGGGCTTATCGGGAGTTGGAGGAGGCCGGGCTGGTGGAGACGCGCGGCCGCGCGGGCACGTTCGTCGGCGCGGCGGGCGATCGGACTCTGGAACGCGCGCGGGACGCGGCCGCGGCCTATGCGACGGCGATCCACAAACTCGGGGTCGCCCCGGAGTTGGCCCTCGACATCGTCCGCGCCGCTCTCCGGCAACCGGGCGCGGCCGAATAGCGGCGAATCCGTAACCGAGGTCGGACCGGCGGCTGGAGATTGCCTCAACAATTCACCCAGGCGGGTTCCACATTTTCACCCGGCCGCGTGATTCGATTTCCCCGCCACGGGCGGATTACCCGGTCGTCTGCACGTGCAAGTGCCGGGGCTCATCCGCGTGGGCGTTTGCCTGTGCCATGGGCTGCGATCGGTGAGACGGCGTGCGGCGTTAGCCCTCGATCGGATGATGTCGCCGGTTGACGGCAAATCGCAGATTAATCACCCGCCGGTTACCGCGCAACGATACGTGATACGCCGTTCAACGCCACGGGTTTACCGTTGGGCGCGTACTACTCGGCAGCGCGGATTCGGCCGTGAACGCTTCAGGATGATGTGTTGGCGGGCTACCGAAAGGCCCGTTGCTGCTTTGTGCCGCAAACAGGATCGCGGGTAGCGTCACCGCGCATTAATCCAGGAGTACCGAAAGGAGCCAGATTCAGTGACGGTTCAATCATGTGATGACGACAGGCCGGAAGAGCCCGAGGGGAGGAACCCGGACGAGTCCGGCGGCCCGGAGAACCCGATGCCCGTCGGTCCCGGCCGCTCCGACGGACAGTGGTTGCGTTGGGTTCGGCAGGTCGTCAGTGACGGATGGGGGCCGACGTCGCGTGCCATAGTCATGGCCATCGCCATGACCGTGCCGTTCGCCATCGTGCTGGTGATCGGCGGCGAGTTCGGCATGCTCCCCGCGGTCTGCACAACCATCGCGCTCATCCTCACGCGCACGGTCTCCAGACCCGGACCTCGCACCGCGTAATCCGGCACGGGAGGGGGCGGCAGGCTGCTGATGCTAGCAAAAGCCTGCCGCCCCCAGTTCGTGGTCGCCGCCCCCGTGGCCGCAGTTATACCTGGGTAGCCCGAT
>NZ_JBQTHF010000077.1:0-15947 GCF_052390155.1 Actinokineospora sp.
GGCACCACGGCGGGGGAGCGGACCCGCAGCCAGCGGGGCAGCGCCAACGCCACCAGCCCCACCATCGCCGCCACACCCACCACCTCGCCGATCGCCCACACTCCGTAGAGGCTCAGCGCCGCGAACTCCATCCCGATCGCGGCCACCGACGTCACCGTCGCCCGCGCCGGACCCTCGATGGCGTCCTGCAACCGGGCCTCCGCGACCACGAGCACCACCCGGTAGAGCCCGTAGAACGCCGCGACCAGCACCAACCCGACCGGACGCCCCCACCAACCCGACACTGCGAGCAGCACCGTCGCCGCACCCAACACCCACGCCAGCGTCCCCGACCGCCACCGGCCCGCGACACCGCCCAACGCGGCACCAGCCGCCCCCGCCAACGGAATCCCCACCATCGCCATCGGCACCAACCCCGACGGCACCCCCCAGTCCTGGGCCATCAGCGGGAAATACTCCTCGAACGCGTCCAACCCGCCCAGCAGCGCGACCACGACCAACGCCGTGCGCACCCCCGGCCGCGCCGACGCCTCCCGCAGACCGGCACGCAACAGCGCCAGGTACCCCAGTTCGTCGTCGTCACCACCATGCGCCGGCTCGGGGAACAGCGCCGCGACCAGCGCCGACACCAGACACACCGCCACACTCACCCACGCCGCCAACCGGTAGCCACCCAGCGCGAACAACAGCGACGCCGCCGCGGCCGAGGGCAGCGCCGCCAGCAGATTCGCCGCCGTCACCCACCCGTTGACCCGCGCGAACTCCGACTCCGCACCCACCTCGGCGAGCCCGTCATAGAGCAGCGCCTCGAACGCACCCGACTCCAGGGCGCCACCCAGCCCCCACAACACGAACCCGGCGGCGAACCCGGCGAACCCAGGCATCATGATCCACAGCACGTAGCCCGCGGCCTCGAACACATTGGCCGCCACCAGCGACGAACGCCGCGAGAACCGGTCGGCCAGCGCCCCCATCGGCACCTCGGCCACAATCCCGACCGACGACCAGATCACGAACAACGCCGAAATTTCAGCACCGGACAGACCGGTGTCGGCGAAGAACACCGCGTACAGCGGATAGATCGGCACGAGGTAGGTGAGCACGGCCCACCAGATACTCAGCCGCGTCAGCCTGCGCGCGGAACCAGGGATGCGACGTCAACCAAAGGGCAAAGGCATGGCGCGAGGCTAACCGCCCGACCCGCCGCTGTCGCCCGAATTATCGGGCCCACACGCCAGGGGAGTCCCACGCCGCCAACCGCGACCGACTCTCGAACCGCCGCGGCCGCCCGGACACCGGATCGGTGAACTCCAGCACCCGCGACAGCAACTGCAGCGGCCGGGTGAAATCGTCCAACGGCTTCTCGGTGAGCACCGGGTAGAAATCGTCACCCAGGATCGGCACCCCCAACCCGCTCATATGCACCCGAAGCTGATGCGTCCGCCCGGTCGACGGCGTCAGCCGATACCGGCCCACCCCGTCCCGGTACGCCAGCAGTTCCACCCGCGTCTCCGCGTTCGGCTCCCCGGGCACCTCCTGAGCGGTGATCACCCCCCGCTCCTTCACGATCCGGCTGCGCACCACCGTCGGCAACACCAGATCCGGGTCGTACGGGGCGACCGCCTCGTACTCCTTGCGCACCTTCCGATCCCGGAACAACGTCTGATACGCCCCCCGCAGTTCAGGCCGCACCACGAACATCAACAACCCGGCCGTGACCCGGTCCAACCGGTGCGCCGGACTCAACGCCGGGATACCCAACTCCAGCCGCAACCGCACCAGCGCCGTCTGCACGATGTGCTGCCCCCGCGGGATCGTCGCCAGGAAATGCGGCTTGTCCACCACCAGCAGATCCTCGTCGCGGAACACCACACCGATCTCGAACGGCACCGGCACCTCGACCGGCAGATCCCGGTGGAACCACACAAAGGTCCCCGGCGCGTACGGCGCGTCCACCGCCACCGGCCCGTCCAGCCCGACGATCCGCTCCTCGGCCAGCATCGCGTCGATCCGCGCCGGATCGACCCGGGGGAGTCGCTGCACCAGGTGATCCCGGATCGTCGCCCACGAACCCTCGTCCGGCAGCCGCAACCGGGCCGCGTCGAGCCCATGCCGCTGGGGCAGCGGCGAGCGGAGCCTGCGTCTCATCACTCCGCAGCGTACTGGCCGGTCAGCTCCGCCAACGCCTGATACGTCCGGTTGCTCGCCGCCGCCGCGCGCCGCTCTTTGCCCGTCGCGTCGATGTAGTTCTGGCTCGTGTTCAGACTCGCGTGCCCGAGCAGCACCATGATCTCCACCGCGTTCGCCCCGTCCTCGGCCAACCGCGTCGCGAACGTGTGCCGAAGCGCGTGCAGATTCGCCCCCGCGGGCACCCGGTCGCGGCACCCAGCCCACCGGAAACACGACTTCACCAGGTAGTCCAACGCCCCCCGCCGGATCCCCGCGCCATCGGAGCCCAGCAGCAGCGGCGACTCCGCGGTGAACCGCAGCCCGGGAAACCGCCCGTCACATGAGTCCACATAGGACGCCAGCATCCGCTCCAACGGCGGCTCGATGGGAATCGACCGCTCCCGATTCGCCTTGCCGTGCACGAACAACCGCCGCTCACCCGGACGCCCCACCACCGACGAACGCCGCAGCGCCCGCATCTCCGCCGCCCGCAGCCCCGCCACCAGCCCCAACGCCAACACCACCAGATCCCGCTCCGCCCACGGCGCCCGCGCCCGCCGCGCCCCACCAGCGATCGCCGACAGCAACTCCTCCGGCGTCCCCTCGCCCCGCAACGGCTTGGGGGACAACGGTTCCGGCCGCGGCCTGCCGATCGCCCCCATCGGATTGCCCGCCGCGAACCCGTCCGCCACGCAGAACTGGAAGAACTGGTTCCAGGTCGACCACGCCCGCGCCACCGAACTCTTCGCGTGCGTGTCCGCGAACGCCCCGAACGCCGCCCGCAGCGGCCGCGCCGACACCGCCGCCAACTCGATCTCCGCGTCCGGGGTTTCCAGTTCGTCGGCCAGCATCGCCGTCACCCCCGCGAGGTCGCGCCGGTAGGCCGCCGTGGTGTGCGGGGAGTCCTTGCGGGGCCGCCGCGCGACGAAGAACGCGTTGTGTGCCTCGATCAACTTCACACCCGGATGCTTACCGTGTCCCACCGACAACGTCGGGTCACTCGGGCAGGTCGTAGCCCAGTTCCCCGGCCGCGACAGACCAGAACGGCCCGGCGTCCGCGTCGATCTGCCCGATCGCCGCCCACGTCCGGTCGCCGATGGCGGCGAGGTCGTTGTCGTCGTCCAGTCGGCCGGCCTCCCGTACCGCCGCGCCGTAGACCCCGGAACTGGCCACCAACGCCGCGAGCGAGGAGTTGACGACGTTGACACCGTCATCGTCGAGCCGCAGCACTTCACCCGTCGCCCGATCTACCCCCATCGCCGCGATACCGGGGCCGTAGGCCAACACCGCCACCGTGCGCCTGTCGACATCGCGATCGGGGTAGGGGCCCACCACCCAGGTCCCGGCGAAGGGGATCTTGCGCGGCGTCACGGGCCATAACGCGGCCAGTTCGGCGTCGATCATCTCGTCGGTGATCATCCGCCGATGATCCCAGGGGAGCGCGGTCGGGAACAGTGGTCATCGCGCAGACCTGGGGCAACTCCCAGAGTGCTGCATAATGAGGGTTATCCATGAAACATATGTTCGATGAGCCGCGGGATCGATTCGCCCAGCGCGGAAGTCGGGGGGGGCCCACGGCCATAACGTCACGGTGACGTTTCCCCTGACGTCGCCCCTGGATGCGCCGCGACCGACACTGTCCGGCGACGGAACGTCCAAGGGCTCAGTAGACCGAGTTCGACGGCGCTGTTCGAATCCTGACAGTCCAGGCGTTGCGACGAACGGGGCTCGACACAGGCCCCTTCTGGTCATCCGCGCAGGTCGCGATAAAGTCGATAATCTACATTATGTTAAGTAAGGCGTTGAGCGCGCTCCCCCTGGTCCGGGGACGGGACTCCGGGAGTGGGGTTTTGCTGGGGTGGTGTCGGGTTATGTGAGGGGGGTCACGGCGGATCAGGCGCGGGTTCCGGGTCATCGATCTGTCAGGGCAGCCTGCTACCAAGGGTGTGACCGTCGCCACTAGCGTCGGAGGTGCGAGATGACGGATAACGAGACGAACGCGTTGCGGCACGCCGCGGCCGGGTCAGTGTTGTTCCACAATGGACTCTGGGGTGCGCCCATGGGGTTCCTGTGGGCGAGCGAGGACGGGTCGCCCGCCGGGCGGGTTCCGCAGTGGGAGGCCGATGCCTTGACGCTCTTGGAGCGGCGGGGGCTGGTCTCGATCCGGCCTGGGGTCGGGACGCGGGACGCGCGGGTCACGGTGACGGACGCGGGCGCGCGCGTGTTGGGCGCGCGCACCGCCGCCGCGTAGCACTCCCCTGCCTCACGCGGGGATCGCCGCCAGTCGGGTGCGTTCGGCCCAGCGGACGGCGTGGCCCATCGCGGCGCCCGCGGCGGCGAACAGGGCGCCGAGGAGCAGCCAGCCGGGAGTGCCCCAGGTGAGCACCAGGGTGGTGAGCAGCAGTGGGCCGAGCATGCTGGCGATGGCGAAGCCGGAGCCGAAGAAGCCTTGGTACTGGCCGTGTTTGTCGGCTGGGGCGAGGTCGAAGGCTACGACGACGGCCGACCGAACGCGCGGCCCCGGGGGTGATCCCGCCGACGCGTGTGAATGCCCGGCTGAACGCGGCTTCCGACTGGTAGCCGAGCCGCCCGGCGAGTTCGCCGACAGTGGCTCCGTCGTGGGCGACCCGGCTTTCCTGACCGGCGCGTTTCGGGGCGCGACCGCGGTATAGGTCTTGATGCCGATCGATCCCACCGCGGCGGGCGCCCGTCTGACCGGCAGGGGCACGGTGTGACGACAGGCTCGACGTCGAAAATATTAGGGTGGGGTTGTGAGTGGGCCCGAGGACCGCTGGCACGCAGTCGACGACTACCTGTGCGACACGCTGCTGCCCGAGGACCCCGTCCTGGCCGCGGCGCTGGCCGCGAGTGCGGCCGCGGGGCTGCCCGAGATCGCCGTCGCGCCCAACCAGGGCAGGCTGCTCAACCTGCTGGCCCGGGTGCACGGTGCCCGGCGGGTGCTGGAGATCGGCACGCTGGGCGGCTACAGCGCCATCTGGCTGGCCCGGGCGCTGCCCGAGGGCGGGTCGTTGGTGTCGCTGGAATACGAGCCGCGCCACGCGGAGGTCGCGCGGTCGAACCTGGCGCGCGCCGGGTTCGACGGGGTGGCGCAGGTGCGGGTCGGCGCCGCGCTGGAGCTGCTGCCCGCGTTGGCCGACGAGGACCCGTTCGACTTCGTGTTCATCGACGCCGACAAGCCCAACAACCCGCACTACTTCGCCTGGGCGCTGCGGCTGACCCGGTCGGGGGCGGTGATCGTGGTGGACAACGTGGTGCGCGGTGGCGCGGTCGCCGACGCGGGCAGCGACGACCCGGCGGTGCTGGGCACGCGCTCGGTGCTGGCGATGATGGCGGCGGACCCGCGGGTCGAGGCGACCGCCGTGCAGACGGTGGGCAGCAAGGGGCACGACGGGTTCGCGGTGGCGCTGGTCGTCAGGTGAAGTGGACGTCGGTGCGCGCGGCGGGGTCGGTGGCGGCGAGCAGCCGGTGTCCCTCGGCGGCGAGCGCCTCCGTGTCCGTTGTGGATAGTGCGGTGAACGGCTCGATCACCAGGGTCGCGGTGTCGCGGGTGCGGTCGACGCGCCACATGCCGCGTACCCGGCCGTCGACCAGGATGGTCGCGCGGACGATGCCGTTGCCGCTGCCGCCGATGACCGGTTTGCGGTGTTCGTCGGCGATCACGCGGGTGCGGTCGGCGTGGGAGAGCAGCAGGTTGTCGTAGTCGGTGACGAACCGGGCGGGTGCGGGGGTGTCCGGGTCGGGGCGGGGTGCGTCGGGCAGGTCGTGCAGTTCGCGGCCGGACTCGTCGCGGAAGGTCCGCAGCCGGGGCCCGAGCCGGTCGAGCACTTCGCGCAGCCGGGTCAGGCCCGACCACGCCTGGACGTCGGCGGCCGACGCGGGGCCGAACGCGGCCAGGTAGCGCAGCACCAGTTCGTCGACGGTGAGGGTGGGCGCGGGGCGTTCGCCGAGCCAGGCGTCGGCCGTGGTGTGCAGGGCGGACCCGCCGACTCCCCACAGCCCGCGTGGGGGTACCTGCACCAGCGGCACCCGGGTGCGGACCACGCCTGCCAGGCGCGCGGGGTCGTGGTCGGGCCAGCGCGGCGCGAGGCGTCTGGCCAGCTCGGCGAAGGTCATCGGCTCGGTCGCCACCAGCTCGCGGCCCGCGTTGGCGACGGCGTCGAGGTCCAGGCCGTCGAACTTGGCGCCGATCACCGAGCGGAACCCGCGGTCGAGCACGGGTTGCAGCACCGCGCGCAGCGGGGCGCAGTCGCGGGCGGTGACCAGGTGGATCGTGGAGCGCATGAGGGCGATGCGTACCACCTCGCGGCGCTCGACCAGTCCGGCCAGTTCGGCGAAGTCGAACTCGGCCAGCCGCGACCACAGGCCTACATAGGGCGGGTTCGGCGCCTGCGCCTGCATCCCGACCAGCCGCTCGATCGCGGTCGCCGCGTCCAGGCGTTCGCGGCGCAGCAGGAGTTGCCGGGCGAGGAGCGCGCGGTTGAGGGCCTGGCGGGTCAACGTCGTCACGCGAGTGAGATTAGGGCAGGTCTGGTCCGCAACGGCTGTCAGACTTGGCGCCATGGTGGAGACCTCCGCGCGGCTGCTGCGGCTGCTGTCGCTGTTGCAGACCCGGCGCGACTGGTCGGGCGCCGACCTGGCCGAGCGGCTCGGCGTGACCGACCGGACCGTGCGCCGTGACATGGACAAACTGCGCTCCCTGGGCTACCCGGTGCACGCCGCCACCGGCACCGCGGGCTGCTACCAGCTCGGTGCGGGCGCGGTCAGGCCGTGATCACCCTGCACCTGCCGTTGGCGCGGGCCGCCGAGCATCACGCCGACCTCGGGGGTGTTGGAGGCGATCGACGAGCACCGCTGCACCCTGCGTGCGGGCGCGAACAGCCTCGACGGGCTCGCGGTGTGGATCTCGCTGATCGGCTGCGAGTTCGAGGTGCGCGAACCGGTCGACCTGGTCGAGCGGATGCGCTGGATGGCGGCGCGGCTCACCCGGGCGAGCGACCGCTCGACGGGCTGAGTCACCGGCCGTGCGCCGGATCACCCGAGTTCCGCACGGGTGCACACGAACGGCGGTACCGTCCGTGAGAACCTTGCGGTGATGACCACTCCCCTGGTGCTGCCCGACACCGCCTGCTCGGTGCTGTCCCGCGCCCTTGACGAACCCCTCGCGGGCACCGCCGCGACCGCCGCGACCTGGTTGTGCGTCGAGCAACCCGGCCCCTGGGGACGTGACGCGCTCACCGGGAGCCACCTCGACGTCGGGCTCGGCGCCGATCTCGCCGCCCGCACCAACGGCACCGGCGTGCGCGTCGCGCTGATCCGCCGCCCCGGCTCCCACCCCGACCGGCACCGGCCCGTGCCGCGGCGGGTCTACCTGGCGCACACCGTGCCCGGTCGCACGTTCCTGCGCCAGACCACGCTCACCGACCCGAAACACCTGCTCGACCTCGACTTCGCCGCCGCCGGGGCGGGTGAGCACGGCGGGTTCGGCGCGGCCGCGGCCGGTCCGCTGCTGCTGGTGTGCACCAACGGTCGCCGCGACGTGTGCTGTGCGCTGCGCGGCAGGCCGATCGCGGCGCTGCTGGCCGCCGACCACGGCGACGCGGTGTGGGAGTCGAGTCACCTCGGCGGTCACCGCTTCGCGCCGACCGGGCTGCTGCTGCCCACCGGCTACGCCTACGGCGATCTCGACGGCGACCGGGCCCGCGCGCTGCTCGACCAGGCCGAGGTGGTCACCGATCGCTGCCGCGGCCGCTGCACCTGGCACCCCGCCGGGCAGGCCGCCGACCTCGCGGTGCGCGTGCTCACCCACACTGTCGACCCCGACCTGCTCACCGTGCGCCCGCCTACCCGCGACGACGAGGACAACTGGCGCGTCGTCGTCGCCCACGCCGATGGCCGCGCGTGGCGGGTGACCGTCGCCGAGCGCGCGGTCGGCCCCGACCGGCCGGTGAGCTGCGGTGCGGCCCCGGGTCCCGCGGTGTCCCACGTGGTCGTGCGGATCGACTGATTCGTGCTAGACGGTCGTGATCCGCAGGATCGCCGACCCGCCCCCGACCGCGATGACCGCCGCGGTGAGCCGGTTGGCGGTGAACCGGGCGCCTTGGTGGCCGGTGGCGTAGGCGATCGCGGGTGAACCGGCGGAGGCGCCGACGACGGAGCTCTCGCAGCGGGCGTCGCCGTCGCAGCCGAAGCTGAAGCTGCCCGGCCCGGCGACGAACGCCATGCTCACCGCGTCCGCGGTGACCTCGGCAACCTGGAAGAAGGCGATCCCGGACGCCGGGGCGACGGGGATGCCGGCCTCGCCTGCGATCCGCACCTCGCAGGTGCCGTCCGCACACGCCGTGAGGTCGGTCCCGTCCGCTGCTGCGGTGGGCGGCGGCGTGGTGGCGGTGGTCTTCGCGGTGGTGGTGGTCACCTTCGTGGCGCTCGTGGACGCGGCCACGGGCGTCCCTTCGGTCGTCGACGAACATCCCGCCGCCAGCGACGCCAGGGCGGCGAGGACCACGATGCGAACCATTGATCCAGTAGACAACGGGGCGCCGAGGCCCGCCGATCGGCGGCAGCTAAGTGCCATGTCCGTTGAGGAGCTCGGCGTCTGGGCCGTGATCTGGTGCTTGTCAGCGCTGCTGTTCGCCTTCTTCGGCGCTGAGGAGGGTCGCAGGACGTCGTAGGACCAGGCCGCCAGCGTGGTGGCGGTGGTCGAGGTGGCGTCACGGGCCTGCTCGGGCACGAAGCCGTCACGCAGCCCGGTCGACATCCCGAGGATCGCCTCGGCCTGTTTCGCGCTCATCCCGACGCTGGCGAGGGTTGCACGCATGTCGTCGTCGGTGACCGGCGCGCAGCTGATCGATCGCGCACCGACTTCGGCTGAGCGGAGATCGGGCCGCCCGACTCGCGCGCCCGTCCAGTCTCCACCTGGACCTGACAGCCGAGGACAGGTGTCGGGTCCACAATGGGCGGCGTGGACCTCACTCGCGAGCGCGTCCTCGCCTATCGCGTCGCCGCCCAGGGACTGCACCGCGACACCGCGACCGCGACCGACTTGGCCGTGCTCGACCTCGGCATCCAGGACGGTGGCGGCCGCTCCCCCAGGGTCGCGCTCGCCGCGCGGCTGCCCGACGGCGCCGCCCTCGACGACGACTCGTTGGTCACCGTGTGGACCTTCCGCGGCGCGCCGCACCTGATGCGCCGTGTCGAGGTGGCCGCGCTGGCCGGGCGGCTGTGGCCGCGTAGCGACGCCGACGCCCTCGCCCGGCTCGGCGGGTCCGGCACGGTGTTCCGCAAGGCGGGTCTCGCCGGGCTGAGCGTGTTCACCGAGGGCGCGACTGCGTTGCGCGCCGCGGTCGACGCCGAGAAGACCCGCGGCGAGGTCAGCACCGAGGTCAGCCACGCGCTGCCCGCCGAGTTCTCCTACGACTGCCGCACCTGCGCGGCCACCCACATCTACGGCAGCCTGTTCCAGCTCGTCGGCCTCGCCGCGGGCGTCGAGGTGCGCAACGAGTCGCGGCCCACCCTGCTGCGCCCGATCGCCGGACGCCACCGGGTGCCCAGGCAGTCGAGCGGCGCGGGCGCGGTGATCGAGTCCTACCTGCGGGTGCACGGCCCCGCGACCCACCCCCCCGCCGCCGGGTTCCTGGAGACCACCCAGACCGAGACGAGACCGGTGTGGCCCGCGGGGCTCGCCGAAGTCACCGTCGAGGGTCGACCACACCTGTTCCCCGAGGCCCACCTTGACGCCCTGCGTGCCGCACCCGAGCCCGACCTGGTGCGGCTCGTCCCGCCGTACGACCCGCTGCTGCAACTGCGCGACCGCGAACTGCTCGTCCCCGACGCGGCGCGCCGCAAGGAACTCTGGCGCATGATCGGCAACCCCGGCGCCGTCCTCGCGGGCGGCGAGATCGTCGGCACCTGGCGCACCAAGGCCGCGGGCCGCCGCCTCGACCTGACCGTGACATCGTTCCACCGGCTGCCCGCCGCCACCCGCACCGACATCGACACCGAGGCCCAGCGCGTCGCCGCCGCCCGCGGCCTGGCCGAGGCCAAGCTGACCGTCGAGTAGACCGTTAGGGTTGTGATCATGGAGCACACGCCGACAGTGTCCGCGGAGTACGCCGACCGGCTCCGCCGCTGGCACGAGGACGCCTACCGCGACGCCCGCGTCGAGCACGACCAGACCTTCGACTACCTCGGCCGCACCCTGCTCGTGCCGCCGCAGGTGCACCCGATCACCCGGGTGTCGCACCTGCTCGGCGAGGCCGTGCTCGCCGAGGTCCGCGCCGGGGACCGCGTGCTCGACATGGGCACCGGCAGCGGCGTCAACGCGGTGCTCGCCGCGTCGAAGTCCACCGACGTGCTCGCCGTCGACATCAACCCGCACGCCCTGACCGCCGCCCGCGCCAACGCCGAACACAACGGCGTCGCCGACCGGGTCACCGTCGCGCACAGCGACGTGTTCACCGAGGTCACCGGCCGGTTCGACCTGATCGTGTTCGACCCGCCGTTTCGCTGGTTCACCCCCCGCGACCACCTCGAAGCCGCGTCCGCCGACCCCGGCTACCAGGCCATGAACGCCTTCTTCGCGGGCGCCCGCGACCACCTCGCCGACGGCGGCCGGATGCTGATGTTCTTCGGCACCTCCGGCGACCTCGGCCACCTGCGCCGCAGCGCCGACGAGCACGGGTTCACCACCGAGGTTCTCGCCACCACCACCCTGGACAAGGACGGCTGGACCGTGGAGTACTTCACCTTCCGCCTGACCCCCTGACAGCACTGTGGTCCCCGGCGTGACACCGGGACCACGGTGGACACGCTCAGCCCTGGGGGCGACCGTCGGACAACTCCGTGCCGCCCTCGTCGCCGCCCGGGCGCGGGGGCGGTGCGATGACCTGGGTGCGCTCGGTGTCCTCGGCCAACTGCGCGGGCACCGGCCGAACCGGCTCGGGAGCGGGCTCGGGCATCGGCGGGACCGAGGCCAGCGGGCCGCCGACCTCCCGGCGCGCGACAGCCTCCGCAGCGCGCACCGCCTCGGCGATGCGGGGGTCGGTCGAGGTGTCGAACCAGCCCGCGATCGAGTCGTCGTCGTCCTCGGGGCGGCCGTCGGGCACGTCGGCGGCGGCGGGCTCGTAGCGGAACACCCCGTCGTCGCCCTTGACGCCGAGTTGGCGGGCGAAGCCCTCCAGCGCCTTGCCGAAGTCGCTCGGGATCATCCACACCTTGTTCGCGTCGCCCTGCGCCATCTGCGGCAGCGTCTGCAGGTACTGGTAGGCCAGCACCTCCGGGGTCGGGCGGCCCGCCTTGATCGCGGCGAACACCTTCTCGATCGCCTTCGCCTGGCCCTGCGCCTGCAGGTACCGGGCCGCGCGCTCACCCTGGGCCTTGAGGATGCGCGACTGCCGGTCCGCCTCCGCCGCCATGATCGTGGCCTGCTTGGCGCCCTCGGCGGCGAGGATCTGGCTCTGCTTCTGGCCTTCGGCGGTCTTGATCGCCGCTTCGCGCTGGCCCTCGGCGTTGAGGATGACCGCGCGCTTCTCGCGGTCGGCGCGCATCTGCTTCTCCATCGAGTCCTGAATCGACGGTGGCGGGTCGATCGCCTTGAGCTCCACCCGCGCCACCCGGATCCCCCACCGGCCCGTCTCGTCGTCCAACACACCGCGCAACTGGCTGTTGATCTGGTCGCGCGAGGTCAGCGTCTCCTCCAGACTCATGCCGCCGACCACGTTGCGCAGCGTCGTCGTGGTCAACTGCTCCACCGCGATGATGTAGTTCGATATCTCGTAGACCGCCGCGCGGGAATCGGTCACCTGGAAGTAGATGACCGTGTCGATCGAGACGGTCAGGTTGTCGCGGGTGATCACCGGCTGCGGCGGGAACGACACCACCTGCTCGCGCAGGTCGATCCGGGCGCGCACCCGGTCGAAGAACGGCACCAGGAAGTTCAGGCCCGGCTCGGCCACATTGCGGAAGCGGCCCAGCCGCTCGATTACCGCCGACTGCGCCTGCGGGATCACCAGGATCGACTTGACCACCACCGTGAGCACGAACAGCACCACGACGATGACTACGACGAGGGTGATGGTCACTCTGTCCTCCGCTCCGCACCGACTCGGCGGAACCTGACCGGGCCCACCCGCTGGGGGCAGTAGATCACAACGCGGCCCGCCGTTCCGGCTGATCCGCCCGTCCGGGTCACCCCCCTTCGGCCCACACCACGGCCGTCGCGCCCGAGATCTCCACGACGGTCACCGTGGTGCCGGGTTCGATCACCTGGGTCGCGTCGAACGTGCGCGCCGACCACACCTCGCCGCGCAGTTTGATCCGGCCACCCGTGTGGTCCACAGTGGACGTCACGGTGGCCGTGCCGCCGACCAGGGCGGCGATGTTGTCCGGGATGTGCGCGCCGTGCAGGCGGCGCTTGAGCACCGGCCGCGCCACCGTGATCAGTCCCAGCGCGACCAGCGCGAACACCGCGGAACTGACGAACGTGTTGCCGAACGCCGCCTCCGCGCCCGCCGCGGACAACGCCGAAACACCGAGCATCAGCAGGAAGAAGTCCCCCGAGAGGATTTCCGCCGCGATCAGCACCACTCCACCGATGAGCCATATCAGCGCCGCCATGGCCCTATCGTCGCAGACCGCAGTCGAGCGCACCTCAGGCGTGATCGACGCGTGACCCGGTCACCGCCCGGGGTCGGTGACGAAGTCGATCAGCCGCTCCACCGCGCCCACCAGCGGCGGCTCCAGATCGCGGAAACCCGACACCGCCGCCCGCACCCTGCGCCACCCGTCGGCGGGCGCGCCCCAGCCCAAGGCCGCGCACACGCCCTCCTTCCACGGCACCCCGCGCGGCACACTCGGCCACGCCGCGATCCCCACCACCGACGGCTTCACCGCCGCCCACACATCCACATACGGGTGCCCGGTGACCAGCACACCGTCGTCGTCCACCGCGTCGACGATCCGCGATTCCTTGCTCCCCGACACCAGGTGATCGACCAGCACACCCAGCCGCCTGCCCGGTCCCGTGCCGAACTCCGCCACCCGCTCCGCGAGCCGATCGATGCCGTCGAGCGGCTCCACCACCACGCCCTCCACCCGCAGGTCGTGGCCCCACACCAGCTCCACCAGCTCCGCGTCGTGGATGCCCTCGACCCAGATCCGGCTCTCCCGCGCCGTGCGCGCCCGCAGCCCACGCACCCGCACCGACCCCGACGCCGACACCGCCCGCGCGGCAGGCGTCGGCGCGGGCGCGGGACGCACCAGGGTCACCGGGCGGCCGTCCACCAGGAACCCGGCCGGGGCGAGCGGGAACAGCCGGTGTCGGCCGTGCCGGTCTTCCAGCACCACGTTGCCGTACTCGAACCGCACCACCGCCCCGCAGAACCCGCTGGCCGGGTCCTCGACAACCAGGCCCGGCTCGGCCGCCAGCTCGGGGATCTGCTTGCGCGGCCTGCCGCCGGAGACGGCGTCGCGGCCGTAGTCGTGGGAACGCACGGCAGCCACGCTAGCGCCGCCACCCGATCGGGTGGCACCGGCACGCCGTGCCGAGAAATTCGCCCGGACCCCGTCGGAGTCCGCCCACCCCGGACGACGATGGGGATGTGAGCACGCAACCAGGCGTGCGGCCCGATCCGTCACTCGGGCTGCTGGCCCTCTACGACGAGGCGCTGCCGCACGTCTACGGCTACCTGCTGGCCCGCTGCCGGTCAGCGGCCCTGGCCGAGGACCTGGCGGCGGAGACGTTCCTCGCCGCCGTCGGCGCGCTGCGCAAACCGGACGCGCCGGAGCTGTCGATCGGCTGGCTGATCGGCGTCGCCCGGCACAAGCTGGCCGACCACTGGCGCCGGGAGGAACGCGAACAGCGCGGGCTGCGCGTCCTCGACGGCGAACCCGCACCGGTCGAGGACCCGTGGGACCTGCGGCTCGACGCCATGGTCGCCCGCGACGTACTCGCGGGTCTCGGCCCGCACCACCGGGCCGCGCTGACCCTGCGCTACCTCGACGGCCTGCCCGTGCCCGCCGTCGCCGCCCACCTGGGCCGCACCGTGCACGCCACCGAGGCGCTGCTCGTGCGCGCCCGCACCGCGTTCCGTCGCGACTACCCGCACGACCAGCCAGGAGAGGAGTGCTGACATGACCGATCCGATGGACGCCCTCCGCGCCCCGGCCGTGCCCGCGGCGCCCGACCCCGCCTTCGTCGGGGACCTGCGCGAGCGACTGCGCCGCGCGATCCTCGGCACGATCCAAGGAGCCCCCGTGACCCAGACCCCCGCCGCTGCCGCCGCGACCCGGATACCCGCCGACCAAGTGGCCTGGCCGCCGTCGGTGACCCCGTACATCGCCGTCGTCGACGCCCGCCGCGCGATCGACTGGTACATCGAGGTGTTCGACGGCCACCAGCGCGGTGAGTTGCACGTCATGCCCGACGGCGCCGTCGGGCACGCCGAGATCGGCATCGGCGACGCCGTGCTCATGCTCGCCGAGGGCGGCATCGGCGACGTGCCGGTGACCGCGCCCTCCGGGAGCACGCACAGCCACACCCTGCACGTGCAGGTCCCCGACGCCGACACCACCTTCCGCCGCGCGATCGAGCGCGGCGCGACGGCCGAACGCGAACCCGACAACCAGCCCTACGGGCGCGTCGCGGTCGTGATCGACCCGTTCGGACACCGCTGGATGCTGAACACCCCACCCGGGACCGCCACCCGCCACCGCGCGGGCGACGTCGCCTACGTGACCATGGTCGTCGCCGACGCCGACCGGGCCAAGGACTTCTACGGCGCTGTTCTCGACTGGCGGTGGATCCCCGGCACCGCCGTGAACGGGTGGGGCGTGGAAGACAAGGAGGACTTCGGCGTCTGGGGCGACAGCGCCCAGGAACCCGAAGTCCAGCTCTGCTACCGGGTCGCCGACATCGAGGACGTGGTCATCCGCGTCCGCGACAACGGCGGTGAAGCGGGCTCGGTGCAGCACAGGCCCTACGGCCTCATGGTCGACTGCGTCGACCCCCTCGGCGCCAAGTTCCAACTCTGGGAGGTGGCGTCGAGCTGACCCCCGCGCGGCCAGGGTGCCCCGCGCACCCCGGCCGATCCGGGACCCCTCCCGCGTCTACAGCGCTACGGTCACCCGCAGGTGCCGAGTCCGACGTGCCGGAGACCGATCCGGGCCGAGGTGAACGGGCGGGGTACCGGGACGGAGTCCTGCTCTGGCTACCAGTGGTCCTGTTGTCCGCCGCCGTCGTCTTCGGACTGTGGCGAGCGAACAAAGCCGAACGAGCCGCGCGGAAGCCGAACCCGAGCTGATCACCACCCGGGTGGCCTCGCCTGCCTGGCAACCAGGAGCCCCCTGATCGGCACCGCCACAGTGGACCAACCGCCGAGCCGGTGAAACGACGCCGAACCACGGTCAGCCGGTGTCGGCACACGCAGCAGCCTCGCCAGGCTGGGGACTTTGGTGAACCGGCCTGCGGGGCCAGTTCGCAGTCCACCGCCGCCTCGCGGACGGTGTGGACCGTTCTGAGAACCACTGGCGCCGGTACGGTCACGGTGCCGATGGGTATCCGGGCTTGCGGTGGGCGCCGGTGTGGCGGACGAGGTGATCGGCAACACTGACCGCCTTGTGGTGCGATGGTCGAGCGAGCCAAGCAGTCAGGCGATGCAGAACTCGTTGCCCTCGGGGTCGGGCCGCACCACGTGGTGACGGCCGGCGACCCGCACCGGCGACGCCCCGGCCCCCGGCCACACGGGGGCCACGGGGCCCCCCGC
>NZ_JBQTHF010000078.1:0-48157 GCF_052390155.1 Actinokineospora sp.
GCTCCCGGGCACCGACATACAACCGGCAACACGGGTTGAAAGTCGGCCGGGGGGGCCCGCGACCGCGGCCACCCCGGCAATTCGGCATCAGCCGCGCGGCTTCTCGCGCATCTCGTAGGTCTCGATCAGGTCGCCGACCCGCAGGTCGCCGTACGAACCGAGGGTGAGACCGCACTCGAAGCCCTCGCGGACCTCGGTCGCGTCGTCCTTGAACCGACGCAGCGAGCTGATCGGCAGACCTTCCTGGACCACGACACTGTCGCGGATCAGTCGGGCCTTGGCGTTGCGCCGGATCTCGCCGGACATCACCAGGCAACCCGCGATCGTGCCGACCTTGGACGACTTGAAGACGTCGCGGACCTCGGCGCGGCCGAGCTCCACCTCTTCGTAGATCGGCTTGAGCAGGCCCTTGAGTGCCGACTCGATCTCATCGATCGCCTGGTAGATCACCGTGTAGTAGCGCATGTCGATGCCCTCGCGGTTGGCGAGTTCGGTCGACTTGCCCTCCGCCCGGACGTTGAACCCGATGATGATCGCGTCGGACGCGGTCGCCAGGTTGACGTCGCCTTCGGTGATGCCACCGACGCCGCGGTGGATGACCCGCAGCTCGACCTCGTCGCCAACGTCGATCTTCGTGAGCGCGTCCTCAAGTGCCTCGACGGTACCCGAATTGTCGCCCTTGATGATCAGGTTGAGCGCGCTGGTCTCCTTCAGCGCGGCGTCCAGGTCTTCCAGGCTGACGCGCTTGCGCCTGGTGGCGTTGAGCGCCGCCCGGTTCCTGGCCGCGCGCCGCTCGGCGATCTGGCGTGCCGTGCGGTCCTCCTCGACCACGAGGAAGGTGTCGCCCGCGCCGGGAACCGACGTCAGACCGATCACCTGGACCGGCCGAGACGGCAGGGCCACGGTGACGTCCTCGTTGAACTCGTCCACCATGCGCCGCACGCGGCCATACGCGTCGCCGGCGACGATCGAGTCGCCCACGCGCAGCGAACCGCGCTGGACCAGGACGGTGGCGACCGGCCCGCGACCGCGGTCGAGGTGTGCCTCGATCGCGACGCCCTGGGCCTCCATGTCCGGGTTCGCCCGCAGGTCGAGCGCCGCGTCCGCGGTCAGCAGGATCGCTTCGAGCAGCCCATCGATGTTGATGGCCTGCTTCGCCGAGATGTCCACGAACATGGTGTCGCCGCCGTACTCCTCGGCGACCAGTCCGTACTCGGTGAGCTGCTGGCGGATCTTCTGCGGGTTGGCGCCTTCCTTGTCGATCTTGTTGACCGCCACCACGACCGGGACGTTCGCCGCCTGGGCGTGGTTGATGGCCTCGACCGTCTGCGGCATGACACCGTCGTCGGCGGCGACCACGATCACCGCGATGTCGGTGGCCTGGGCGCCACGGGCACGCATGGCGGTGAACGCCTCGTGACCCGGAGTGTCGATGAAGGTGATCAGCCGATCGTTGCCTTCCAGCGACGTCGCGACCTGGTAGGCACCGATGTGCTGGGTGATGCCACCGGCTTCGCCCTCGTGCACGGTCGTCTTGCGGATCGTGTCGAGGAGCCGGGTCTTGCCGTGGTCGACGTGACCCATGACGGTCACGACGGGCGGCCGGGCCCGGAGATCCTCTTCCTCGCCGGAGTCCTCGCCGTAGCTGATCTTGAACGAGTCGAGCAGCTCGCGGTCTTCCTCCTCGGGGCTGACCACCATGACCTGGTAGTTCATCTCCGAGCCGAGCAGCTCCAGGATCTCGTCGGTCACCGACTGGGTGGCCGTGACCATCTCGCCGAGGTGGAACAGCACCTGCACCAGGGACGCCGGATTCGCGTTGATCTTGTCCGCGAAGTCGGTCAGCGAGGCACCGCGGGCCAGCCGGATCGTCTCGCCACTGCCCTTGGGCAGGCGGACGCCGCCGACGCTGGGCGCCTGCATGTTGTCCATGTACTCCTGGCGCTTCTGCCGCTTCGACTTGCGGCCACGCCGCGACGGTCCGCCGGGACGGCCGAAGGCACCCGCGGCGCCGCCGCGTCCGCCGCCGCCACCGGGACGGCCACCGCCACCGCCGCCACCGCCGCCGCGGAAGCCACCGCCACCACCGGCCGGAGCACCGCCGCCACCGCCACCGGGACCGCCGCGGAAGCCACCGCCACCGCCGCCGCCACCGGGACCGCCGCCGGGGCCGCCGCGGAAGCCACCGCCACCGCTGCCACCACCCGGTCCACCACTGGGACCGCCACGGAAGCCACCGCCGCCGGGGCCACCACCGGGACCGCCCCGCGGACCGCCGCCGGGTCCGCCGCGCGGACCGCCGGGTCCGCCGCCGGGGCCACCGCGTCCGCCACCGGGGGCGGGACGGGCGGGCCGGGGCGGCATCATGCCCGGGTTGGGCCGCGGCGGCATGTTGCCGGGCGTCGGGCCGGACGGACGCGAGCCGCCGGGAGCGCGGTCGCCGCGGGGAGCGCCAGAAGGACGTCCCTCACCGGGCCGCGCGGGCCGCTCGCGATCGCCGCCGGGGGCGCCGCCCGCCGGCCCGGACGGACCGGGCCGGGGACCGGAAGGCCGCTGTGCCGGAGCACCGCCGCCGACGCCGAACGGGTTGTTGCCGGGCCGCGGCGCGCGCGGACCGGGCTTGGGGGACTGCGTCTTCGGCGGGACGACCGAGCCACCCGGCTGCTGCGGCGCGGGCCGCTCGGCGGGCTTGGGCGCGGGCTTGGGCGGGGCGACCGGATCGGCCGCCGCCGCGGCGGGCGCCTGCTCGCGGGCGGGCTCGCGCACGGGTTCCCGCACGGGCTCGGGTTCGGTCCGCACCACGGGCTTGGGCGCGGGCCGGGGTCCGGGTGTCACGCCGGGCTTCGGCGCGCCGGACACGGTCGGGGTCGGGGGGGCCGAGGCGGCGACCGGAGCGGACTGCTCGGGTCGGGGCGCCTGCGGACGCGGGGCCGGCTTCGGGCCGGGACGCGGGCCGTTGGCCTTCACGTCGCCCTTGCCGGGATAGGCATCCCGCAACCTGCGGGCTACCGGCGCCTCCACGGTGGAGGACGCAGATTTCACGAACTCGCCCAGGTCTTTCAACTTGGCGAGCACATCCTTGCTGGTGACTCCGAGCTCCTTCGCCAGCTCGTGCACACGGGCCTTGCCTGCCACTGCTCTCCTCGTCTGGTGAGGCCGGCGGCAGTCCCGTCGACCTCGTCCTATCGTCGCGCGTTCATGTCTTCAGCTTCACGGCTGACTCATGACGGGTCGACCTGCTTCCTGTCTTCTGCCACGGCGCGAGAATGCCTCGCACCAACACTGCCCGCGAGCCGCTCGATCTCCGACCGCAGGCCGTCGAGGCGGACCGGCCCCTGGACCCGCAGGGCCCGTGGGAACGACCGCCGCTGCTCAGCCCTGGCCAGACAGCCGAGATCGGGGTGAATCCACGCTCCCCTACCCGGCATCCGACGCCGCGGATCGGGAAGCACATCCCCGTCCGCGGCCACGGCCCGCAGCAACTCCGAGTCCGCCGCCCGGGCACGGCAGCCAACACAGGTCCGAACGGGGCTTGCGCCGCGAGGACGTGCGGAGACCGGTTCCTGGCGATGAACCACTGAAAGTCTATCCCGTCTTGCTCAGTCAGCCGAACCGGATACCGGTGCCGGCGCCGCGGCGTCGCTGCGGATGTCGATCCGCCAGCCAGTCAGCCGCGCGGCGAGGCGGGCGTTCTGGCCCTCCTTGCCGATCGCGAGGGAGAGCTGGAAGTCCGGCACCACCACGCGGGCGGTCTTCGCCCGCTCGTCGACGACCGTGACCGAGACCACCTTCGCGGGCGAGAGCGCGTTGCCGACGAACGTCGCCGGGTCGTCCGACCAGTCGATGATGTCGATCTTCTCGCCGGCCAGCTCGCTCATCACGTTGCGCACCCGCGCGCCCATCGGGCCGATGCACGCGCCCTTGGCGTTCACCCCGGACACCGTCGAGCGGACCGCGATCTTGGACCGGTGCCCGGCCTCGCGCGCCACCGCGGGGATCTCGACCGTACCGTCGGCGATCTCCGGGACCTCCAGCGCGAACAGCCTGCGCACCAGGTTCGGGTGCGTCCGGGACAGCGTGATCTGCGGGCCCCGGTTTCCCCTGGCCACCCCGACCACGTAGCACTTGATCCGGGTGCCGTGCTCGTAGCTCTCGCCCGGCACCTGCTCGACCGCGGGCAGCACGCCCTCGGCG
Organism: Actinokineospora sp.; assembly: GCF_052390155.1. Classification (NCBI taxonomy): domain Bacteria; kingdom Bacillati; phylum Actinomycetota; class Actinomycetes; order Pseudonocardiales; family Pseudonocardiaceae; genus Actinokineospora; species Actinokineospora sp. The sequence goes on from NZ_JBQTHF010000078.1 coordinate 4,195, forward strand.
TCGTTGACCTGCACCACGACCATGCCGCGCGAGTTGGCCCGGGTGTCGCGCTGCACGACGCCCGCGACGATCTCGCCCTCCTTGGCGGAGAACTCGCCGAAGGTGCGCTCGTGCTCGGCGTCGCGCAGCCGCTGCAGGATGACCTGGCGCGCCGTGGTGGCCGCGATGCGGCCGAAGCCCTCCGGGGTGTCGTCCCACTCCTCGTCGACCTGGCCGTCCTGGCCGAGGGTGAAGGCGAGCACGCGCACCAGGCCGCTGCGCTTGTCGATGTCGATCCTGGCGTGCGACTGGTGGCCCTCGGTGTGCTTGTAGGCCACCAGCAGGGCGTTCTCGATGGCGTCGATCACGGTGTCGAACGGGATGTCCTTGTCCCGCTCGATCGCCCGCAGCGCGGCGATGTCCACGTTCATCGCGCGTCCTCCTCAGTGCCGGATGCACGACCTTCGAGCATCGCCATGTCCGCCACGGGCGGCTGCTTGAACTCCACCTCGACCGCGGCCCTGGCGACCTCGGCGTACCGCACCCGCCGCAGGGCGCCGTCGACCAGCATCTGCACGCCGCCGTCGGCCACCTCGTCGGCCGCGCCGACCCTGCCGACGAACTCGTCGCCCTCGACCGGGCGGACCTTCACCAGGCGCAGCCGGGCGCGGCGCCAGTGCCGCGGCCGGGTGAGCGGGCGGTCCAGGCCCGGGGAGGTGACCTCCAGGGTGTAGGGGCCGCCGAGCACCTCGTCGTTCTCGTCGAGCACCGCGGCCACCGCCCGGCTGACCTCGGCGACCTGGTCGAGGTCCACGCCGTCGTCGCCGTCGACCACGACCTTGACCAGCCGCTTGCGCCCGGCCTGGGCGACGTCGAGCTGCTCCAGCTCGAACCCGGTCGTCGCGACGGCCTCGGCCACCACCGGCTCCAGCGCCGCGCCCATGGGGCTCGCGGGCGCGACATTCGTTCCGGTGTCGCGATGTCGGTCGTTGGCCACGTCGGCCGCTCCCCTGTTCAGGTCGGTGGTGCGATTGTCGGCCGGTCGGCGGTACCGCACGCCGACCGTGGTCACCTAGCGTATCTCTTCCCGCCGGACCGAGCCGCCGCAGGCGATGGTCTCGGAATGTCGGGCGGGCCTGGCAGGATGACACACCGTGAGGACCACCCCGGTGACCCGTCGCGCGGTGCTAGCGGCGGCTGTCGCGGCTCCCCTGCTGGCGGGCTGCACGAGCGAGCCCGACGGGCCGCCGCCACCCGATCCGCTGGCCGAGCTGGCCGTGCGGGCGCGCGCGGACACGGCCGCCGCCGAGGCCGTCGCGGCCGGGGTGGCGGAGTTGGCCGCGCCCGCGGCCGAGGTCGCGCGGGTCCGGGCCGAGCACGCGGCCGTGTTGCAGGCGGAGGTCGATCGGGAGCGTCCGCCGAAGAGCACGGCGGCCTCGTCGCCCGCCACCAGCCCCGCGCCGCCGATCGCGACGCCCGCCGACCCGGCTACCGCGCGTACCTGGTTGATCGAGGCGCTGCTGGCGGCGGAGCAGGGGGCGGCGGCTGTCGTGCCCGCGGTGCCCCGCTACCGAGCGGGCATGGTCGGCTCGGTCGCCGCCGCGTGCGCGAGTCTGCGGGAGGTGCTGGCATGACCCAGCCGACCCAGCCAGGGTTGCCGGGGGACACGGTGGCCGCCGTGCAGCAGGCGCTCGGCACCGAACACGCCGCCATCTGGGTGTACGGGCTGGTCAGCGCGTTCCTGCCCGCCGCGTTCGACGTGTCGATCCGCGAGGGCGCGACGGCCCACCGGGCGCGCCGCGACGCCACCGGGCGGCTGCTGGGCGCGGCCGGGGTCGTCCCGGAGCCAGCGGAGGCGGCCTACCTGCCGCCGCAGCCGGTGTCCGACCAGGCGTCCGCGCTGGCGCTGCTGGTCGCCGCGGAGCAGGACGCGACGGTGGCGTGGCGGTCCGTGCTGGAGCGCACGGACGACGTCGAGCTGCGCAAGGCGGCCCTGGCGGCGCTGACGGCCGCCGCCGTGCGGGCGACGCGCTGGCGCAAGGCGGCCGGGGTCGCGCCTCTGACGCCGCCGCTGCCCGGTCAGCCGTGATCAGCCGGTCGACATCTGCTGGCCGAGCCGGATGGCGTCGCCGCTGATCCCCGTGAGGAAGGTGTCCTCGTCCTTGGTGCGCTTGGCCGCGGGGGCGAAGTCGGACTCGACGATGATCACCAGGCGGTCCAGTTGCGCGGACTCGTAGCCGCCGCCGCCCACCCCGTTGTCCAGGCCGTCGACCTGGACCAGCTTGGCCCTGATCGGGTCATTGACATTGCCGGTGTTGTTGCCGTCGACCAGCTTCTTCAGCGCGATGGCGTCGTCGTTGGTCGGCATCTGCACGACAGTGACCGCGGTGAAGACCTGTCGGCCGCCGACCGTGGTCGTGTAGAGACCCCGGGTGAGCTGGGTGCACGGCTTGCCGACGAAGAACTCCTGCACCTTGGTGTGCGAGTTCGCCGCGCAGTCCCGGTCGACCTTGGGTTTCTGCAGGTCGGGGTGCGCGGCGAACTGGTATCGACCCTCTTGGCGCTCGGTGGTCGGGCCCGGCGGAGTCGCCGTCGATGACGAGGAGTCGTCCCGGATGTAGGACCAGACCAGCCCGGAGATCACCGCGATCGCGACCAGCCCGGCCGCGCGCAGCGCCCAGGTCAGCGCGGGATTGGTGACCTGCGCGGGCCGTTCCTCTTCGAAGCGGAACGGCTCGTCGCGGCGGGGCGCGTCCTGGACGCGCGGAATCCACTCCGTCTCGCCCGGGCGGCCGTAGGGCTGCTCGGGCCACGGAGCCTGTCCTGGCCGGTGTGGGTCTGACACGACTGCTCACGGTAAACGGTGTCCCCCATCCGTGTCAGACCGCATCGGCGGTTTGTCCGAATGCGCTGCTCAACCACGGTCGCGCAGCGCGTCCAGAGCCAGGTCGACGTCGTCCGGGGTGTTGTAGAGGTGGAACGACAGCCGCGGCAGGCCCGCGCGGATCGCGCACCGGATTCCGGCGGCGGTGAGCCGGTCGGCGGCGCCCGGAACGTCCAACGCGACGATCGCCGACCCGCGCGGCGCGAGGTCCAGCCCGGCAAGCAGCCCGTCGGCGAGGCCGACGCAGTGGTCGCGGACCGCGGCCATGTCGAGGCCGGTCAGCCAGGTCACCGCGGCCGCCGCGCCGACCTGGGCGAACCAGACGGGCGCGAGGTCGTAGGCCCGCGCGTCGGGGGCGAGTCGCAGCGGGAGGCCGTAGACGGTGTCCCACGGGTCGTCGCCCGCGTACCAGTTCGCGGCGATCGGCCGGGTCAGCGTCGCCGCGTCCGGGTGGATCGCGAGCCAGGCGGAGCCGCGCGGCGACATCAGCCACTTGTAGCCCGCGCCCACCACCCAGTCGGCCCACCCGAGGTCGAGCGGGAGCCAACCGACCGCCTGGGTGGCGTCGAGCAGCACGCGGGTCCCGCTGTCGCGCAGGCCGTCGAGGTCGGCGATGGCGCCGTTGGCGGACTGTACGACGCTCACCGTGACCAGGTCGAACTCGGGCGCCCGCGCGACGAGGTCGGCGGGGGCAACCTCGGTGACGGTGACGCCCCGGTGGGCCTGCGCGGCGAACGGGAACGTCGCGCTGGTGAACTCGGACCCGACCGTCACCACCCGCGTGCCGTCCGGGATACCGGCCGCGACCAGGGCGATCAACTGGGACACACTCGCCCCGACCGCGACCCGCGCGGAATCCACCCCGACCAGCCGCGCCCAAGCCCCACGCGCGACGGCGGTCGGCTCGTCGAACTCGGGCGCGGAGTTCGCTCCCGTCCGCCATCGCCGGACGGCCTTGTCCAGCGCGTCCGCGACGACGCCCGGCGGGACGCCGATGCTGGCGGTGTTGAGATATCCGGGCGGTACGGCGAAGTTCTCCCCAAAGGCGGCGCGCACACCATCGACCTTACGGTGGCTCCGTGCACAGCGAGGAAATCGAGATCCACACCGGCGCCGCCGAAGTCGTCCACGACCTGACGGACCGCTGCGTGCGCTTCCTGACCGAAGCCGCCGCCACCGACGGCCTACTGCACGTCTGGGTCCCTCACGCCACGGCGGGCCTGGCGATCATCGAAACCGGCGCGGACAGCGACGACGACCTACTCGCCGCGCTGCGCGATCTGCTGCCGCCCGACAGCCGGTGGCGGCACCGGCACGGCTCACCCGGCCACGGCCGCGACCACGTGCTGCCCGGGCTGGTACCGCCGTACGCGAGCATCCCGGTGCTGGACGGCAGGCTCGCGTTGGGCACGTGGCAGTCGATCTGCCTGGTGGACACCAATGTGGACAATCCGGTACGCAAGGTCCGGCTGAGCTACCTGCCGGGCTGAGCCAACTCCCCGCCTGAGCCATCTACCAGGCGACAGATCACCTCGCCCGGGATACCTCCCGGGGGTACACCTCCCCGACCGGCCGAGTTGTCCACATACGACTCAACCATCCACAGCCAAGTGCCACCCCTGGCCCCCACGCCCTTGCGCCGATAGCCTGGAGCAGGGCAGTGCCCCCAGGGCGGGCGGGGGTTGTCCCTACTGGGGATCGCGCAAGGCGGGGTTAAAGTCGATCATCGTTCGGGGTCTCGTTGATCAAGTGGGGTCGCGTCCGGTGATCGCGTGCGGGTCAGGGAACGGAGGAGTCGGCGGGTAATTCGGTCGCCGGGATCGGATGCCTGCCAATAGTGTCCGTCCATGCACACCGTCCCGCACAGCCCCACCGCAGGCGTCTACCCCGCCACCCGCGACTATGTGCACGCCCTCGAAGTCCGCGACGCCGGACGGTTGGTGTTCGTGTCGGGGACCATGGGGCTCGACCCGGACGGCGTGCCCGGCGCGACCCTGGACGAGCAGTTGGTGTTGATCTGGTCGAACCTGCGCGCCATCCTCGCGGCCGCGGACATGACCGTCGACAACATCGTCCGGCTCACGAGCTACCTCCGCGACGCCTCCTATGCCACGGCGAACGCCAAGGCGCGGGTCGAGGCGCTCGGCGGGCGGCTGGTGCCGACCACCGCGATCGTGGCGGAGACGCTGGAAAGCACCTGGCTGGTGGAGATCGAGGTCATCGCGGCCGGGTAGCGGTCAGCACCGGCTCGGGCGCATCCGCCGGTCGACGCGACGGCAGCGACAGCACCGCGAGGCCCGCCACCGCCAGAGCGGCCAACACGATCACGCCGAGCCGCACGTCCGGCGCAGAACCCGTGCCCTGCACCAGACTGCGCAACCCCTCCGCCGCGAACCGGAACGGTGTCCACGACCACAGCAGCGCCCGGTAGACCGGATTCAGCAACTCCGGCACCTGGCCCGCGACGGCAGGGGCGATCAGGTAGAGCGGGCCGAGGATCGCCATGGCGCGGATGCCGAGCAACCGCAGCAGAGCACCCTGGACGGCGGCGAACGCGACCGCTGTCAGCAGCAGGAAGCCCAGTACGTCCACGCCCAGCGGCAGCGCGGAATCCCACAGTGCCAACAATCCCGCGACGGCGGCGACGCCGACCACGCTCACCCCGGCGACCAGGCCGAGCCGGTGGACGGGGCGCACCCGCAGCCCGGCGCGCGCGGCGAGCAGGACGAAACCCGCGGCGGCGACCAGGCCCGCGACCCACAGCAACGCGCTCGCCGCCAGCGGGGCCGTGCGGCCCGCGATGCTCGCCGGGTTCACCGTCACCGTGCGCACTTCGCCGCCAATGGCTTGGGCGGCACCGGTCAGCACCTGTTGGGCGATCTGCGTGCCCTGCGGGTTCACCGCACCGGACAGCACGACGGTCGCGCCGAGGCCGCCGGACGTCGGGGCGAGTTCGAGGATGCCGTAGACGTCCTTGTCGGCGAGCCGCGCGCGGGCACCCTCGGGGGTGTCGACGCGCCACGCGACGGTGTCGCCGCCGTTGGCCGCGATCCGTTCGGCGACGGGCCGGAGCTGGGCGGGCGCCGACACGGCGAGCGGGACGGCGTCCGGTCGGGCCGTGGCCTGCGCGCCGAAGGTGAGCAGGCCGAGCACCGCGGCGACCACGGCTCCCGCGACCGACAGGGCCAAGACCAGCGCGATGGGGCGTCTGGATGTCGAGCCTGCCATCTCCGCCTCCTGAGTTTCATCACGTGTTGAATTCTTACCGCGAACGGTAGCCCCGCCCCGCCGCCGGGTCAAACCCCGACCCCGCCGCGGGCGGTATCGTCCGGCCGTGACCTATCCCGGCGGCCAGTACCGAGGCTTCGGCGTCTTCGAGGAGCCACCGCCGCCGCGCGACCGGACCAAGCCGGTGATCATCGGGTCGCTGATCGCCGTGGTGTTGATCGTCGCCGCCGTGCTGGCCATCACGCTGATCGACCGGGAGCGCGGCACGCCGGTCGCGCAGTCCACCACCACGACAACCACGAAGACCACGACGACGACCACCTCGGCCGCGCCCGACGGTCAGCCGATCGAGAACCTCGCCGCCAAGGTGCGCTACACCGTGCCGGAGTCCTGGACGGTGGCCAAGGACGCGCAGCCGATCACGCTGCAGACCGTCGCGGGCGTCAGCATCACCCAACTGGCGGGCTACGGCGACTACCGCTGCGGCGGCAAGTCCTACAGCCGCGGCATCGTCGGCAGCGGCACGGTCGCGCGCGCCGAGATCAACCAGGCGGGCACCGACCTCGCCCGCGCGTTCGGCACCGAGTTCTACAGCACCGGCACCGGGGTCGAGGTGACCGTCGGCACCCCGAAGAAGATCACCCGCACCGCCGACAACGGCTCGGCGGTCGAGGGCGTCCAGGTCGACGCCACCATCGTCACCACCGGCAACGACTGCCTCGCGAGCAAGGGCCGGGTGAGCGTCGTGCTGCTCGACTACGCGGACGCGCTGCGGCTGGTGATGGTCAACGGCGACCTGGAGGGCGGCCCGGCCACACCCACCCCGACCACGCCCGCGGACCTGCAGACGATCGCGGACAGCGTCCGACCCGGCTGACCCGCGCCCCATCGTCAGGGGGGCGTGCCACCATGGCCGAATGACCGAACAGACCCGGCTTCGCGCGGCGGACGATCCCGCCGCGCCGACCACGCTCGTGCTCTGGGACATCGACCTCACCCTGGTCGACTACAGCGGCATCGGGCGCCGGTGGTACGGCGAGGCGCTGGCCACGGTGCTGGGCATCGAGCTGGCGCACGTGCCCGCCTTCCCCGGCCGGACCGAGCGGTCGATCACGGTGGAACTGCTGGAGGCGCACGGCGTCGAGCGGACCGAGGAACACATCCAGCGGATGTTCGCCGAGCTGATCGCGATCGCCACCGCCGCCCGGCACGACCTGCACACCCTCGGGCGCCCGCTGCCCGGCGCCACCGAGATCCTCGGCGTGCTCGCCGAACGCCCGGACGTCGTGCAGTCGCTGGTCACCGGCAACCTGCCCGAGCTGGCCGACTGCAAGCTGACCCCGTTCGGCCTCGACCGCCACCTCGACTTCGAGGTCGGCGGCTACGGCTCGCTCTCGATCGACCGACACGAGCTGGTCTCCGCGGCCATGGCGGCGGCGGGCGCGAAGTACCGCACCCGGTTCGCGCCCGACCGGGTCGTGGTCATCGGCGACACCCCGCACGACGTGGCCGCCGCCCTGCACCACGGCGCCGTCGGCGTCGGCGTGGCCACCGGGCGGCACTCCGCGGCGGAGCTGGCCGACGCGGGCGCGCACCTGGTGCTGCGCGACCTGTCCGACACCGCCGCCGTGCTGGACGCCCTGATCGGATGTACAGGTTCCGGCGACCGGGTGAACGCGCACCAACTACCGTCTGGGGCATGAGCAACCCCGGGGGACCGTACTGGCAGGAGCCGCAGCCGCAGTACCAAGTGGACCCGATCACCGGCAGGCCGACGACCTTCCAGCCCCAGGGCCACCCGCAGCCGAGCGGCTACCAGGGGTTGGGGATGTACCCGCAGCCGGGCAAGCCGAACCGGACGCCGGTGATCGTCGCCCTGGTGGCGGCCATGGTCGTGGTGATCGGCGTGGCAGTCACCGTGTTCGTGGCGTCCGGCGGGTCAGACCCGGAGCCGGTCGCCGCGCCCCAGTCGACCGAGTCCGCGCCGACCAGCAGCACCTCCCGCAGGCGTGCGTCGACGAGCCCACCCCCAGCGTCCAAGACGCCGACCGAGGTCTCGGACATCACTGTCGATCCGGTGATCGCCGGGTGGCAGGGTGTGTTGTCCTTCAAGGAAAAGGTCGCCTACGACGTGCCGCCCGGCTGGAAGCCGGAGAAGCCCGGCGTCCTGGTGGGCTTCGAGGACAACGAGGGCAAGCCGACCGCGACCATGCACGGGGTGTCCACCTACAAGCCGGACGCGTGCACGGGCGTGCGGGGGTCTTATCGCGGTCGCGTCGGTCTGGTGACGGCCGGGAAGGTGGAGACCACCCTCGCCGCTAAGAACGGTGTCAAGCTGTTCGCCGAGGCCGCGGCTCTGAACACGGACGGCTCGAAGTCCCCGGTGACGGCGACCGAACCGGTGTCCACCAAGGTCGCCCAGGGCAAGATCGACGCCGTCCTGGCGACCGCGACGCTGACGGTCGACCAGCCCGGTGACTGCCCGTCACCCACGGTGTTGTTCACCGCGGTGGCGTTCAAGAACGGCGCCGACACGGCACTGTTCATGATGTACGCCGACCAGGGTGTGCCGGACGCGCTGGCGCCCGACGTCGCCCAGCAGGTGATCGCCAGCCTGCGCCCGTACCAGGAGTGACCCCGGCGGGTCAGCCCCGCAGGTGCGCGACGATGTCGGCGAGCACGACCTCCGTGCGCTCCCCCGTCGCCCGGTCCTTGACCTCGACCACGCCGTTGACCAGCCCGCGGCCGACCACGACGATCGTCGGGATGCCGATCAGCTCGGCGTCCTTGAACTTCACGCCCGGGGACGCCGCGCGGTCGTCGAGCAGCACGCTGAAGCCCGCGGCGTCCAGATCCGCGGCCAACTGCTCCCCACCGGCCTTCAGCGTCTCGTCCTTGCCCGCGACAACCAGGTGGATGTCGTAGGGCGCCACGGCCTTCGGCCACACGATGCCCAGCTCGTCGTGGCTCTGCTCGACGATCGCGGCGACCACGCGGGACACGCCGAGGCCGTAGGAGCCCATGGTGATCCTGACGGGCTTGGCGTCGGGTCCGAGGGCGTCGAGGGCGAAGGCGTCGGCGTACTTGCGGCCGAGCTGGAAGACATGGCCGATCTCGATGCCGCGCGCGGCGACCAGGGTGCCGTTGCCGTCGGGGGCCGGGTCGCCCTCGCGGACGTCGGCGGCGTCGATGGTGCCGTCGGGGGTGAAGTCGCGGCCCGCGACCAGGTCGATCACGTGGTGGTCGTGCTTGTCGGCGCCGGTGACCCAGGCGGTCCCGGTGACCACGCGCGGGTCGACCAGGTAGCGCACGCCGTTGTCGAGCAGCGCCTTCGGGCCGATGTAACCCTTGACCAGGAACGGGTTCCGCGCGAAGTCGGCCTCGTCCAGGATGGCGACCTCGGCGGGCTCCAGCGCCGCCTCCAGCCGCTTGGGGTCGACCTCGCGGTCGCCGGGCACGCCGACGGCCAGCGGCACCCACTCCGTCGTGCCCGGCTGCCGGGTCTTGAGCAGCACGTTCTTCAGCGTGTCGGCCGCGGTGAAGGCGCGCCCGAGGTCGGCCTGGTTGAGGAAGTCGACCAGGGTGTCGATGGTCGGCGTGTCGGGCGTGTGGTGGACCTGCGCGTCGGGCAGGCCGTCCAGCGCGCGAGCGGGCGGCGCGGGCGTGACCACTGCCTCGACGTTGGCCGCGTAGTCGGAGCCGCTGCCGCGGACGTAGGTGTCCTCGCCGGTCGCCGCCTCGGCCAGGAACTCCTCCGAGGCCGAGCCACCCATCGCGCCCGACGTGGCGGCGACGATGACGTACTTGAGGCCGAGCCGGTCGAAAATCTTGATGTAGGCGTCGCGGTGCTTGTGGTAGCTCACCGACAGGCCGTCGTCGTCCAGGTCGAACGAGTACGAGTCCTTCATCAGGAACTCGCGCCCGCGCAGGATGCCCGCCCGGGGACGCGCCTCGTCGCGGTACTTCGACTGGATCTGGTACAGAATGACCGGGTAGTCCTTGTAGGAGGTGTACTCGCCCTTCACGGTGAGGGTGAACACCTCCTCGTGGGTGGGGCCGAGCAGGTAGTCGGCGCCCTTGCGGTCCTTGAGCCGGAAGATGTTCGGGCCGTACTCGGTCCACCGGTTGGTGGCCTCGTAGGGTTCCTTGGGCAGCAGCGCCGGGAACTGGATCTCCTGCCCGCCGATCGCGTCCATCTCCTCGCGCACGACGCGCTCGACGTTGCGCAGCACCCGCAGGCCCAGCGGCAGCCAGGAATAGCCGCCCGGCGCGACGCGGCGGACGTACCCGGCGCGCACCAGCAGTCGGTGGCTGGGCACCTCGGCGTCCGCCGGGTCCTCGCGCAGGGTGCGCAGGAACAGCGACGACATCCTGGTGATCACGGCATGGCTCCTCATGGCGACTGACGGCCCGAACTGTGCCGCAAAGCGTAGTGACCGGCCGCCTGCCAGCGCATTCGGGTTACGGGTGACCGCCTGCCGATGGCTCGACCACCCGGGCCTCGGTGACGATCGCGGTGACCAGGTCGGCCGGGGTGACGTCGAAGGCGTAGTTCAGCGCCGCCGTCCCCGCGGGCGCGACCCGGGTGCCCGCGAACTCGGTCAGCTCGGCGCCGTCGCGCACCTCGATCGAGACCGCCGCGCCGGACGGCGTCGCCATGTCCACAGTGGACTCGGGGGCGGCGACGACGAACGGGATGCCCGCGCGGGCGGCGGCCAGCGCGAGCGGGTAGGTGCCGATCTTGTTCACCACGTCGCCGTTGGCCGCGATGCGGTCCGCGCCGACCACGACCGCGTGCACCAGGCCGTTGGCGATCACCGAGGCGCCCGCGGAGTCGACAACGAGCGTGTGCGGGATGCCGAGGCGGCCCAACTCCCACACGGTGAGCCGCGCGCCCTGCAGCAGCGGCCGGGTCTCGTCGGCGTAGACGTGGCCGATGGCGCCGCGCTCGTGCAGCGCGCGCACGACGCCGAGCGCGGTGCCCCACTCGACGCAGGCCAGGGCGCCCGCGTTGCAGTGCGTGTGCACGTTCAGCGGGCCTGCCACCCGGCCCAACAGCCAGTCCGCGCCCCGCTCGCCGAGCGCGCGGTTGACGGTCACGTCGGCTTCGAGCACGGCCAGCGCCTCGGCCACCACGGCGTCGAGGCCGTCGCCGAGCCGGGCCAGCGCCCGGTCGACGCCCCAGGCCAGGTTGACCGCGGTGGGCCGCGCGGCCCGCACCAGCGCGGCCTGCGCGGGAACGTCGTGCGGGGTCACCACGGCGGCCAGCGCGACGCCGAGCGCCCCCGCGACGCCGAGCGCGGGCGCGCCGCGCACGGCCAGCCTGCGAATCGCGTCGACGAGGTCGGCGACGGTGTGCAGGTCGAGCAGGATCAGGTCGTCGGGAAGCCGGGTCTGGTCGATCACGACGACGTGGTCGTCGCGCCAGTCGATGGTGCGCACGGCTCCATCATGGCGGGGTTGTCCCCAGGGCGGGATCACCGTCCGTGCGGAATTGTCGGTGGCCGGGTCTACCTTGCCGCCATGAGTATCGACATCGGCGGCGTGACCATCGATTGCGCCGACCCCCGCGCCCTCGCCGGGTTCTGGACCGCGGCGCTGGGCTATGAGATCACCACCGACTACGACGGCGAGTTCCTGTTCCTGCTGCCCGAGGGCAAGGACATGGGCGAGGCCGTCTACGTCGGCCTGCAGCGCGTGGACGAGAAACGCGCGGGCAAGAACCGCCTCCACCTGGACTTCCACACCGAGGACCGGCCCGCCGAGGTCGCGCGCCTGGTCGAACTGGGCGCGTCCGTACTGGACGAGCACGCCATGCCGGGGCTGACGTGGTCGATCCTGGCCGACCCGGAGGGCAACGAGTTCTGTGTGGGGTCGCGCCACGGGTGAACAGACGGACAGACCTCAGTCGAGCGGCAGCGCGTAGGTGGTCCAGCGGTCGGTGACGGCGAAGCCGCAGCGCTCGTAGACCCCGAGCGCGCCGGTGGCGTTGCCCGAGTCGACGCTGAGCCCGGCCGACGCGAACCCCGCCTTGCGCGCCTCGGCCAGCACGGACGCGAGCAGGGCCGTGGCGATCCCGCGGCCCCGCCACGCGGCGCGGGTGCCGACGTCGCCGATCCAGATCTCGCGGTGCCCGCGGGCCTCGGCGTCGGCGGCCTGGAACCGGCTGAGCACGAACGCGGCCATGGTGCCGGTGGCCTCGTCGCGCAGGTGCACGGAGTGCTCGGGCAGGAACGACTGGCTGCCGGTGAAGAAGTTCCGCCAGAACTCCTCGTCACACTGGGTCGAGCCCCAGTGCTCGGCGAAACAGTCGTTGCGGGTCAGCCGGAGCTCGTCGTCGACGTCGGGGTGGTAGGGCTCGATCCGCAGACCGTCCGAAATGGACAGTTCGGGCGGCGCGGCGGACAGATCGGCGCGCATGTCGAAGAACCAGCGCACCGGGCTGAACCCGGCGGCAGTGAGCATGGCCTGGTGCCCGGCGTTGTTCTGGTGGCTGGTCGAGTGCACCTCCAGCCGCGCCGCCGGATAGCGGGCGGCGTGCTGGGTGCGCGCGCTGTCCACCAGCCGGGCGAGCAGCTCACGGCCGACACCGCGCCGCCGGTGCGACGGCCGAACGGTGCCGACCAGCCACACCCGGTCGAGGTCGGTCACCCCAGAGCGGACCCACGCGGCGCCCTGGGCGACCATGTCGGGTCCGTCGAACGCCGCGACGCTCGCCGCGGCCAGGTCGAGTCCGGTCGCCAGCTCGGCGAAGTCGTCGGCGCCCTCGTGCTCGCCGGTCTCGTCCACCGCCTCGACCGCGGCCACCAGGGCCACCCACGCATCGGTGTCGTCCGGCTGCAACGGCCGCCAGGTCAGGTCCACGTCATCGGACGGTACGCACCCGCGGCGGCGGGCTCGACCGGTTTTCTTCTACGCTCGGCGCGTGCTCGTACTGCTCCCCCCGTCGGAGACCAAGGCCGAGGGCGGCGCGGGCGCCCCGCTCGACCCGGCCGCGCTGTCGTTCCCCGAGCTGACCCCGATCCGGGAGCGGCTGGTCGACGCGCTCGTCGCGCTCGCCGCCGACCCGCCCGCGAGCCGCGCCGCGCTCGACCTGTCCGAACGACAGAACGACGAGGTGGCCCGCAACGCCGCGCTGCGCCGCTCCCCCACCCGCCCGGCGCTGGAGCGCTACACCGGCGTCCTCTACGACGCGCTCGGCGTCGCGGGCTTCACCCGGGCGCAGCGCTCGCGCGCGACCAGGCGGCTCGCGGTGGCGTCGGCGCTGTTCGGGGTGGTGCGCGCGGGCGACCCGATCCCCGCCTACCGGCTCTCCGGCGACACCGTCCTGCCCGGCATCGGCGGCCTGCGCGGCGTCTGGCGGACCGACCTGGCCAGGACGCTGTCCACTGTGGACGACCTGGTGGTCGACCTGCGGTCGGGCATGTACGCGAACCTGGCCGCCGTCCCCGACGCGGTCACGGTGCGCGTGGTCACCGAGGACGGCGCGGGCCGCAGGCTGACCGTCAGCCATTTCAACAAGGCGTACAAGGGCAGGCTCGCCGCCGCCCTGGCGCTCGCCCCGCGCGAGCCGGGGTCGGTGCGCGGGGTGATCTCGATCGCGCGGACCAACGGCCTGCGCCTGGAGCCGACGGGCAGGCGCGCGCTGGATCTGGTGGTCGAATAATCGGTTGCCCGCCCCGATTCGGGCCGGGCAGACTGTGCGGAAGCAGCGGCGGGAAGCGCCGTGGAGCCAGGGAGGTGCCTTGTGCAGACGGTTGTGACAACGACAGTCGCGGTGGTCCAGGCATCGACCGGTCCACCAGCCCCACTCCGCTAGGCGCGCGGTGGGGCATCCTTCCCGATTCAAGGAGACCCACCAGTGCGCAAGCACACCGATCTCGACCGCGACTTCGATTCCAGCGACGACCACGCCGCGTCCCGCACGCGGCAGCTGCGCCGACGCGGCTTCGACGACGATCCCCAGCCACAGCGTTCCGGGCGGCTCACCGAGGCCGAACGCGTCCGCCTGGCCCGCGTCCGCGACGACGCCTACACCGCCGCCGAGGAACTGCCCGACGGCGCCGACCGCTGGTCCACCTGGGGCGACTGCGAGCAGGGCCCGCACCCCCGCCCCGACTGGGTGGTCACCGAACTCGCCGCCGCCGACACCGAACTCGGCGTCCTCAAGACCGGCAAGGAAGCCGACGTGTTCGTCGTCGAACGCGCCGTCCCGGACGGAGAACGCTGTCTGCTGGCCGCCAAGCGCTATCGCAGCGGCGAACACCGCCTCTTCCACCGCGACGCGGGATACCTGGAGGGCAGGCGGATGCGTCGCTCCCGCGAGACGCGCGCGATGGCCAACCGCAGTGCCTTCGGCCGCAACCTGATCGCCGAGCAGTGGGCGGTCGCTGAGTTCGCCGCGCTGTCGCGGCTGTGGTCCATCGGCGCGCCCGTGCCGTACCCGGTCCAGCGCGACGGCACGGAGTTGCTGCTGGAGTTCCTGCGCGACGAGCAGGACCAGGCCGCGCCCCGGCTGGCGCAACTCCGCCCGAACCCCGACGACCTGCGCGAGCTGTGGGCGCAGCTGGTCGCGGCCCTGGAACTGGTCGCCTCGGCCGGGCTCACCCACGGCGACCTGTCCGCGTACAACATCCTCGTCCACGAAGGCCACCTGATGCTGATCGATCTGCCCCAGGTGGTCGACCTGGTCGCCAACCCCGGCGGCCCGGAGTTCCTGGGCCGCGACGTGGCCAACGTGGCGGGCTGGTTCCGCTCGCGGGGGCTGCCGGAGGACGTGGCGAACCCGGCCGATCTGACCGCTCACCTGCTGGTCACGGCCGGTCTGGACTGACCGGGACGGCCGGGGTTCGGCGCCTCGCAGCGTCTGACCCCGGTCCCCCGGGACGGGTCGAATAGTGATCCTGCTCCCGCGATGCGCGGGGTTGGTCAGGCGTCAGGTACGATGAACACGCATCGTGAGCGTCGTCGTTGGCGCTCCCCGCCCGGTTTCGACCATGTGAGACCGGAATGGCCAGCGGTGCCACACCACACCAACGGCGTGAGAATCACGCCGGGCCCGTCTGTGCGAATGTCTGCCGGCCTCCTGCGAAGAGGGCGGAGCCTCCGAGACGTGCCACGTCCCGGAGAGGACCCTGTGCAGAACTCTGCCCTGCCCATGAACGACGCCGACCAGGCTGACCGCAAGCCCCGGCACAGCCAGAGCGGCAAAGGCCGCTACGAGGACGGCACGGTTTCGTTCGCCGACCTCGGCCTGGCGAAGCCGCTGCTGCGCGCACTGAGCGACGCGGGCATCGAAGAGCCGTTCCCCATTCAGGCCGCCACCCTGCCCGACGCACTCGCGGGCCGCGACGTGCTCGGCCGCGCGCAGACCGGCTCGGGCAAGACGCTCGCGTTCGGCCTGGCGCTGCTGTCGCGTCTGGACGGTGGCGAGGCCCGCCCGCTGCGGCCGCGCGCGCTGATCCTGGTGCCCACCCGTGAACTGGCCCTGCAGGTGAGCGACGCGCTCACCCCGCTGGCGAAGTCGCTGGGTCTGTGGTGCCGCACCGCCGTCGGCGGCATGTCCTTCCCCCGCCAGGCCGACGCCCTCAAGCGCGGTGTCGACCTGCTGATCGCCACCCCCGGTCGGCTGTCCGATCACGTCCGCCAGGGCACCTGCATCCTGCACGACGTCCAGTTCGCCGCGATCGACGAGGCGGACCAGATGGCCGACATGGGCTTCCTGCCGCAGGTGCGCGAGATCCTCGACCTGGTCGACCCGGACAGCCAGGTGCTGCTGTTCTCGGCCACCCTCGACGGTGACGTCGACCAGCTCATCAAGCGCTACATGCACAACCCGGTCACCCACTCGGTCGACATCGCCACCGCCAGCGTGTCCACCATGGAGCACCACATGCTCCTGGTGTCCAAGCAGGACAAGGCCGACGTCATCACCGAGATGGCCGCGCGCGAGGGTCGCACGATCATGTTCGTGCGCACCAAGCACCATGTCGACCGGCTGGCCGACAAGCTGCGTTCGGTCGGCGTGCGCGCGGGTGCGCTGCACGGCGGCAAGACCCAGGGTGCCCGCAACCGGGTGCTGAGCCAGTTCCGCGACGGCGACATGCCGGTGCTCGTGGCCACCGACGTGGCGGCCCGAGGCATCCACGTCGACGGCGTGAGCCTGGTCGTGCACGTCGACCCGCCCGCCGACTCGAAGGACTACCTGCACCGGGCCGGTCGCACGGCCCGCGCGGGCGAGTCCGGCACCGTCGTCACGGTCGTCACGCACGACCAGCGCCGCACGGTTGTCCGTCTGACGGACAAGGCGGGCGTGAAGCCGGAGGCCACCAAGGTGCGCCCCGGCGACCCGGACCTGATCCGCATCACGGGTGCCCGCACCCCCAGCGGTGAGCCCGTGATCGAGCGCGCCGCCCCCGCCCGCCCCCAGCGCGGCGGCCCCCGTGGCGCCCACGCCCCCCGCCGCACCACGGGCGGCGACTTCCGCCGCCGCGAGGGCAGCCGCCCCCGCGACAACCACCCGCGCGACGACCACCGCCGCGAGCAGTCCCGCGAAGGCACCCGCGACTTCCGCGACGGTGCCCCGCGCCGAGAGGGTGCCCCCCGCACCCGCGAGTTCCACAGCCGCACCACCGCCGCCCCCGCCCGGGGTTGGCGCGATGGCGACCGCCGGTACAAGTCCGACCGGGGCTGATCACCACAAGGTCGAGGGCCGGTTTCGAGACTCCCCAGTCTTGAACCGGCCCTTCCCTTTCCGCCGGGCCCAAGGTGTCGCGAGAAGCTCGCCAGTCAGGGTCGGTGGAACGCCGTTCGCGGCCGTCCCGCACAGCGAGCCGGGACACCATTGCGCCGCCGCTCGACGCGCGCCCCGCAAAGCCCACCGATCCATGCGCGCCACCACGGGCCATCGGTGCCGCGCCACGCTAACCGTCCAGTTCGGACACCAGCCCCGCCACCGCCCCAATCACCGTGACCGCTGGCGGCCGTATCCCCTGTGCCACAACCTCTCCCGCCACCGAGTCCAAAGTAGACCGCAAGACCCGCTGGTTCCGCATCGTCCCGTCCTGCACCACCACCACCGGCGTCGACTTCTCCCGTCCGCCCGCGATCAGCGCCGCCGCGAACTGATCCAACTTCTCCACCCCCATCATCAACACAATCGTCCCGCCCAGCCGCGCCAACGCCGACCAATCGGTCAACGACGCCGGATCATCGGGCCCGACATGCCCCGACACGACCACCACCTCGTGCGCCACCCCCCGGTGCGTCACCGGCACATCCGCCACCGCGGGCACCGCGAACGCCGAGGTGATCCCCGGAACCACCGTCACCGGCACCCCCGCCCGCGCGCACGCGATCAACTCCTCGAACCCGCGCCCGAACAGATACGGATCGCCACCCTTGAGCCGGACGACGAACTTGCCCGCCTTCGCGTGCGTGATCAGCGCGTCGTTGATGGCGGCCTGGGTGGCGGCGCGACCGTAGGGAATCTTCGCGGCGTCGATGACCTCGACATTCGGCGGCAACTCGTCGAGCAGTTCGCGGGGGCCGAGCCGGTCGGCGACAACGACGTCGGCACGCGCCAGCAGCCGCCTGCCGCGCACCGTGATCAGCTCAGGATCGCCGGGCCCGCCGCCGACCAGCGCGACACCGGGCAGCGAACCGGCCCCCACCTGATCCGCCACGCGGCCCTCGCGCAGGGCGTCGAGCAGGCCGTCGCGGACGGCGGCGGAGCGCTGGTGGTGGCCGCCAGCGAGGACGCCGACCAGCAGGCCGTCGTGCGTACCGCTGGCCGGGGTGACGGCGCTGCCCTCGGTGCCCGCGTCGGCGCGGACGCAGAACACGCGGGCGCGCTCGGCCTCCTCGGCGACGGCGACGTTGACGACCCGATCCGACGTGCAGCACAGCACATACCAGGCGTCGGCGAGGTCGCCGGGCGCGTATGGGCGGCGGTGCCAGCGCACCTCCCCGGCGTCGGCCATCGCCTGCACCGACGGGGTGACCTCGGGCGAGACGACCTCGACGCGCGCGCCTGCCGCGACAAGTCTGGGCAGGCGCCGCTGGGCCACGGTGCCGCCGCCGACCACGACGACGCGACGGCCCGCGAGATCGAGTCCGACCAGGTAGTGCTGCTCAACTGCCATTGCGACAGCATGCCTGGTCGCCCGAGCGGACCCACCGACCATGTGACCTACGCCAATTCGGCGACGGGCCCTACGCCAGTTCGGCGACGACGACCCGGTAGCCGACGCCGCGTACCGACTCGACGCGCACGCCGGAGGCGCCCTCCCGCAGCGAGCGCCGCAGCCGCTTGACCGCCGACACGACCGCCTGGGTGTCCCCGATGTAGGGGCGCCCCCAGACGTGCGTCGTCAGATCGGCGAACGACCATACCCGGCCGGGGTCGTCGGCCAGGGTGAACAGCAGGTCGAACTCCCGCGAGGACATCGGCACCGGCACACCCCGCCAGGTGACCTCGCGCAGGTCCACGTCGAGCCGGAGTTTGCCGCATTCGACGACGCGGTGGGCCGCGATTTTGGGCACCACCACGGGGTCGACGGCGAGCGCGGTGCGCAGCGTGGCGGCGTCGGGCAGGTACAGCACGGCGGCCTGCCCGTGCGTGGCGGCCGCGATCGCCGCGAGCTGATCGCTGGTGGTGCCCACGCACAGCACCAGCGGCGTGTCCATCTTGCCGAGCACCCGAACGCCACCCCCAGGAATCCACTTCGGACGTCATTCACTAACAGGGAAATTCGTCTGCGGCGTGATTCCGTTACAAGAATCCGGTCAGGACACAGTCAGAGCCCGGTCAATGCCCGTGAACCGACCGGAGAACGCCCGGTGGAACACCTTCCTGTACCCACGGACTTCCGGCAGCGTCCATGGGACCGGTAGTCATCGCACGGCTACCGGTGGTCAACACGCGCTGCACCCTGCCGCGCGGGATCGGAGCGACCCGTTGTTACACCCTCCCCACCACCGCGCACGCGGCCGGACCTGGCTCGGCCTGGTCACCGCCGTACTCGCGATGCTCAGCATCTTCACCGTCCCGGCCGCCGCCACACCCCCGGCGGCGGACCCGGGAAACAAGATCGACAAGTCCGTGGCCACCGCCCTGGACGCCAAGGACAGCGCCGACTTCTGGGTGCTGTTCGGCGAGCAGGCCGATCTGTCCGGTCCGTCGCGGGTCGCCGACTGGAACGACCGCGGCCAGGCCGTGCTCGACGCTCTGCGCACCACCGCGGACCGCAGCCAGGCAGCAGTGCGCGCCGAACTGGAGGCGGCCAAGGTCGACTACCAGCCCTACTTCATCGCCAACGCCCTGCAGGTGCGCGGCGGCGACTCGGCACTGGCCGAGCGGCTCGCCAAGCGCGGCGAGGTCAGCAGCATCGTGGCCTCGCAGACCTATGAGCTCCCGACGCCCACGATGGGCACCGCGGAGGCCACGGTCAACTCGGTCGAGTGGGGCATCGCGGCCATCAACGCCGACGACGTCTGGTCGACCTTCGGTGTGCGCGGCGAGGGCATCGTCGTGGCGAACATCGACTCGGGTGCGCAGTTCGACCACCCGGGCCTGGTCGGCAAGTACCGCGGCAACACCGGCGGCGGCACGTTCGACCACAACTACAACTGGTTCGACCCGTCGAGCGTCTGCCCCAGCCCGGCGCCGTGTGACAACAACAACCACGGCAGCCACACCATGGGCACCATGGTCGGCGACGACGGCGCGGGCAACCAGGTCGGTGTCGCACCGGGTGCGCGCTGGATCGCGGCGAAGGGCTGCGAGTCGAGCGGCTGTTCCACCGCGGGGCTGCTGGCCTCGGGCCAGTGGGTGCTCGCCCCGACCGACCTGACCGGCGCGAACGCGCGTCCTGACCTGCGTCCGCACGTGGTGAACAACTCCTGGGGCTCCTCCAACGGCGCGGCGATCGACCCGTTCTACCGCGCGACCGTGCAGGCGTGGCGGGCGGCGGGCATGTTCCCGGCGTTCTCCAACGGCAACTCCGGTCCGGGCTGCAACACCTCGGGCTCGCCGGGCGACAACGTGGAGACCTTCTCCTCCGGCGCGTTCGACATCAACGGAAACATCGCGTCCTTCTCCAGCCGGGGTCCCGGTGAGAACGGCGACATCAAGCCGAACCTGGCCTCGCCGGGTGTCAACGTGCGCTCGACCATCCCGGGTGGCGGCTACAGCGCGTTCAACGGCACGTCCATGGCCTCGCCGCACACGGCAGGCGCGGTCGCGCTGATGTGGTCGGCGGCGCCGACGCTGGTCGGCGACATCGCCCGCACCGAGGAGATCCTCAACCAGTCCGCGGTCGACGTCAACGACGTCACCTGCGGCGGCACCGCGGCCGACAACCACGTCTGGGGCGAGGGCAAGCTCGACGCCTTCGCCGCGGTCGACCAGTCGCCGCGCGGCCCGGTGGGCACGCTCAACGGCACCGTCACCGACGCGGTCACCACCGCGCCGATCGGCGGCGCGCGGGTCACCATCACCGGCCCGAGCAACCGCACCACCACGACCAGCGCGGGCGGCCTCTACACCGCCACGTTGCCGGTCGGCGACTACACCGTGGCGGTCTCGTCGTTCGGTTACGGCGACGGCTCCGGCACGGCCACGATCACCGAGAACCAGACGGTGGTCCGGGACATCGCGCTGAGCCCGGTCTCGCGGTTCACCGTGAGCGGTGTCGTCAGCGACTCGCAGGGCGGCACGGTCGCGAACGCGACGGTGCAGGTGCTCGGTTCGCCCATCCCGTCGGTCATCTCCGGCGCGGACGGCTCGTACTCGATCCCCAACGTCCCCGCGGGCAACTACCAGCTCAAGGCGTCGGCGGGTGGCTGTTCGGACCCGCAGACCCAGGCCCTGACCGTGGACGGGAACGAGACGCTGGGCTTCACGCTGCCCAGCAGGCGCGACTCCTTCGGCCACTACTGCGTCCTGGAGCCCGCGTCCTATGTGGAGGCTGACACCCCGGTCGCGCTGACCGGGGACGACGCCGCGGCCACCGTGCCGCTGCCGTTCGACTTCTTCTACTACGGCAACACCTACCAGAACGCCAACATCTCCACCAACGGTCACATCAACTTCCTGACCCGCAACACCTCGTTCGCCAACGTCGGGCTTCCCACGACGCTGGCGCCGAACGCGGCGATCTACCCGTTCTGGGACGACCTGCTGGTCGACGCGTCCAGCCGGGTGCTGACCAAGACCAGCGGTACGGCCCCGAACCGCGAGTTCGTGATCGAGTGGCGCAACGTCACGTTCTTCCAGGCCACCACGACCCGGATCGACGCGGAAGCGGTGCTGTCGGAGAACGGCGAGATCTCGCTGCGCTACCGGGGTCTGGACCCCGCGAACCCGCGGGAGGCGGGTAACTCCGCGACCATCGGTATCGAGAACCAGACCGGCACGGTGGCGCTGCAGTACTCGCTCAACGCGCCGAACCTGTCCGACGCGCAGTCGATCCGGTTCAAGCTCCCGCCGAGCGGCCTGCTCTCGGGCGCGGTGACCGACGCGAACGACACCCTGGCGCTCGCGGGCGCCACGGTGCGCGTGCTGCGCGACGGTGCCGAGGTGGCCAAGACCACCACCGGTGCCGACGGCAACTACCGGCTGCGGCTGCTGGCCGCCGAGTACACGTTCGAGGTGAGCAAGGAGAACTACGTCACCAGCAGTCGGACGCTCACGGTGAGCGGCGACCTCGCCGAGAACGTGGCGCTCAAGACGCCGAAGGCGGAGTTGGACACGACGCCGCTGTCGTTCCTGGCGCAGACCGGCCAGTTGCGGACCGCGGTGGTGACCCTGCGCAGTACCAGTGACCTGGCGCTGACGTACTCGCTCGCCGACAGCGCGCCGTGGCTGTGGGCGGTGCCGGGTTCGTCGACGCTGAAGCCGGGCCAGTCGCAGGCCATCACGATCCGGGTCGACCCGGTGGGCTTGCTGCCGGGCGTGCACGAGGCCGCGGTCACCCTGACCACGAACGCGGGCCGCACACCGACGCTGACGGTGCCGGTGCAGCTCGTGGTGCCCGCCTACCGGGCTGGTGTCAACGTGGGTGGCACCGGGTTCACCGACCGCAACGCCGACAACTGGGTTCCCGACCAGGCGTGGACTCCGGGCGGCTTCGGCTACCTGAGCCCGGGGCCGATCGTCACCACGAAGAAGGCGATCGCGGGTACCGACGACGACGTGTTGTTCCAGTCGCAGCGCGAGAGCGCGGGCGGCTACCGGTTCGACGCGCTGCCGGGTGGTACGTACCTGGTTGAGCTGGACTTCGCCGAACTCAGGGCGGGCCAGACCCCTGCACGCCGCGTGTTCGACGTGTCGCTGAACGGGACGAAGGTGCTCCCGAACTACGACATCTTCAGCCGCGTCGGCGCACTCACGGCCGACCGGCACGAGTTCTGGGTGACTGTCGAAGAAGGAGGGTCGATCGCGGTCGAACTGGCCGCGCTGCGCGGAAAGCAGCCGCCGGTGCTGAACAACGTGCGGATCACGCACCGTCCTGACCGGACGAGCTAGTCGATAGCCGCGCCTGCCGGGCCGTCACCAGACGGCCCGGCAGGCGCTTTTCCATTCGGTACTCGGTCCGCGAGGGCCATTCGGCCGTGGAGTAAGGTCAGCCTGTCGAGCGCAGAGTTGGGACCGGTGGAGGAGCCGGTCCCGTCGTCGATCCCCTCGGCCAGCACCTGTTCCGTCGCGAGACCAGCGCTGTCCAGCGTGGTCGTCGCCGGGCCCGTGTCCGGCCCACCCGATCGAAGGAGTCTCCCCCCGATGGTGACCCGCCCATTCCCCATCCGCCACGCGGCTGACGAGTTCGCCAAGTCCCGAGCGGACGCGCTCGACCAGCTCACGGTGCAGCGCGGCCGCGCCGCCCTGACCGTCGCGGACCACTCCAACGACGTCGAGGACTGCCGCAGGCTGCTGACGATGCTCGGCCTGGACGCCGCGGCGGAAGCGCCCGACAACGCCCGCCCGGTGTATGTCGCCCCGGTGATGTAGCGCCTACGTGGCGCTCGCGATGTAGCGGCTCAGCTGCTCCGCCAGCGCCCACCGATCGGTCCCCTTCGCGGGCAAGTCCCCGCCGGTGAGCCGCCCTGCCACGGTGTCGGCGACGAACGCGGCCACCGCGGCGGGGTCGGGCACCAGTTCGGCGCTGTGCCGGGCGACGGTCTCCTGTCGCTCGGCCGGGCCGTGCTCGACGGCGATCGACCAGCCGGTGTGCTCGTCCCACAGCAGCATCAGGTCGCGGTCCGGCGGGCCGGGCAAGGCGAGGTAGGCCGTGGCGGTGTCGCTGATCTCGCAGGTGCTGCCCTGTGCGGGCAGGTCGAGCGCGGCGGCCACGGCGCGCAGGTATCCCTCCAGGCCGCGGCGCAGAACGTGCGTGCTGTCCGGCGAGGTGTTCACCTGGTGAACGTTAGTGCCCGCAGCCGTATCCCGGGCATGACGACGACTCGTCGATCTCCCGGGTGACCTCGGGACTCCTGTGTGGACAGTCAGCCCGCGACGCGCCACAGGCCGTCGATGCCCTCCCGGCGGCTGCGGTGGTCCACGTACAGCAGCGACTGGATCACCACGTTCGCGGGCACCAGGACCGTGCCGACCAGGATCGCGGCCAACGCCGCCCCGACGAGGCTGTCGCCGCTGATCCTGGCGAACAGGGTGCTCACCACCAGCGCGAGCAGGCCGAAGATCACCGTGGTGAGCACCGAGATGCCGAACACCCGCCACCAGCCGCCGCCGGTGTGCACCAGCAGCCGGGAGCGGCGTAGCGCCTCGATGACGGTCGAGTCCTCCACCACCACGACCGACGCGCTGAACGCGAATGCCATGGACAGGTAGACCACGCCCGCCAGCGCGGGCAGCAGCAGCAGGATCCCGACCGGACCGGCGGCCAGCGCGAGCACCCCGACCGACGCGAGGCCGCCGATGATCACGACCTCCGCCAGCAGCAGGCCCAGCAGCTTCGGCACCGCGGGCAGTGCCGCGCCGAGAGCGGCGCGCAAACCCGTGGTGTGCCCGAACACCGCACGCGGCACGACGACGTTGACCACGGCGGCGACGAGCACGGCGAACAGCATCGCCACCCCGGACCGGATGCCGTAGTCGGCGAGCATCGGGCGCAGTTCGTCCCACGTCAGCAGGCCGGTCTCGATCTGGGCCTTGGTCGGCAGCGGACCGACGAACAGCGTGGTCAGCAGCCACCGCAAGGATTCCGCGGCCACCGCCACCGCGAACCCGACGACCAGCAGCGCGGCGGCGTTGCGGCGCAAGGCTTGCACGGTGCCGCTGACGAAGTCGGGCAGGGTGAGCGGGCGCAGGGCGACGATGCCCAACTGGATCGCCTCGCCCGTGCGCTCCCGAGGAGCAGGCGTGACGTCGGGCTGCTCGCTCACGACGTCCCCTCGCAGGCTCCGGGACGCCGCTCACGGACGCACTGTGTCGATGGTTCCCTCGCAAGCTCGCTCACGACGCCCCCTCGCAGGCTCCGGGACGCCGCCCACGGACGCACTGTGACACTGGTTCCCTCGCAAGCTCGCTCACTGATCCCCCAAGGGAAGGCGTTCGGTCCACGAGATCGTCCCACGGCCCCGGACGGGAGCTACAGGTAGCCGCCGACGAACTTCAGCGCGTCCGGCAGCACCTCGCGCCAGTAGGCCGCGTCGTGGCCGCCCGGGGTGAACGACGCGACGGGAGCCTTGGTGCGCTCGGCGAGGGTGCGGGCGGTGCCGAGGTAGGTCTTGTCCCCCGTGCCGCACCAGAGGCCGACCGCCATGTTGGAGATCTCGGTGATGTGCCGCAGCGGTTCCGTGCGCTCCCACTGCTCCTGGTCGATGAACAGCCCGGAGCGCTGGGCGTCGGGCCAGGTGTCGAACAGTGTCGGGCTGATCGCGGCGACGGCGGCGGACCCGGGGACGCGGGCCAGGTTGAGCGCGCCCGCGCCGCCCTCGCCGATGCCGAGCATGGCGAACGGGGTGTTGGCGAGGTCGTGGTAGTCGAGCCAGGTGGGGAGTTCGTCGTTGAGCATGCGCTGCGGGTCGTCGTCCTTGTGTCCGACCCAGTTGCCGCCGTCGACCGCGACGACCGCGAACGGCGCGGCGCCCTCCTGGACCAGGGCGGACAGCATGTTCGGCAGGCCGAGGTCGAGGAAGCTCTTGGCGCCGCCCAGGCCGCCGTGCAGGGCCACGCACACGGGGATCGGCTCGGCCGGGATGCCCGCCGGGCGGATGATCACCACGTCGACCTCGCGGTAGCGGCCAGCGGACAGGTTGCGTGCCGTCGTCACCGGCTCTGTCGTCGTCGCGGGCGGCTTGGTGAGCACGAGGTTCTCCCCGGGGCCGCCGGGGACCGCCGTGCCCTGACAGCCCGCCAGCAGGGCCGCTGTCCCGAGACCCAGTCCACCGAACAGGACTGTTCGACGGGATAGTCGAACAGTTCGCGCAGCATTCACAAGTTCTCCGCTCGTCACGGACCCCTGGCGGCGATCTTATGGGTCCGGGGCGTCGCGTGGCACGGTCCACTTGCCACGGGCACCGCGAGGAGGGTCGCGACGACCGTTCTCGCGGCGGTGCACGACTCGGTCGGACCGACGCGCCGGAGTCCTTTCGCCACAGGGCGTACAGCGCCGGTTAATCCACCGTCAAGCTCGCCTTCACGACAACTTCGACGGGCCGCGCGAATCCCGGGAATAGGCGGAGTTGCGTACGTCACACCCGGCCGCCGGGACACCGCTGTCCCTGCGGCCTGGCCACGGATAGCTACCCTGGCAGGTGTCGACCCCGCCGTCGGGCAGGCCGGGCGTGGTCAGCGCGACCAGGTACGGATGGTCGGCGATGTCGGCGTCCTCACCGCCGACGATGTAGGGCCGGACCGGGTCCGACTTTCGGCTGGACTTGGCGCGGTACGGAGTCGGAACGGGATCAGAACGGGATCAGTTCGAACGCCGACGCCGGGCGGCCGCCGAACCGCTCGCCCGTCGTGTCGGCCATCCCGCGCAGAAACGCGTCCGCGTCGGCCATCGGACCGCTCAGCGCCGCCAGGTACGCGGCGTGCGCGCGCAGCGAGGCAACCCCGCGGTCCACTGTGGACGAGATGTCGACCGCGTGCGTCGCCGCGGGAGAGCCCGACACCGCGACCCACCGGACCCCGCCCCACGGCTCCAGATCCGGCTCAGGGAAGACCCACCGGTTGCCCGCGTCGCGGACGGCGTCGAGCACCGCGGCGCCGACGTTGCGGTGGTCGGCCATGTTCAGGAAACCGCCGGGAAAGGTGTCGTGGTGGTTGATCGTGACGACCAGTTCCGGGCGGTGGCGCCGAATCGCGAGCGCCAGGTCGCGACGCAGCGGCAGGCCGTACTCGATCACACCGTCGACGTGGTCGAGGAACTCCACCACGTCGACGCCGACCACCGCGGCCGACGCGATCTGCTCGGCGGTGCGCAGCGGCCCGGCCTCGGCCGGGGACATGCTGTCGATCCCGGCTTCGCCGCGGGTGGCGAGCAGGTAGGCGACCGTGCGGCCCTCGTCCGTCCACTTGGCGATGGCCGACGCGGCGCCGTACTCCAGGTCGTCCGGGTGCGCGACGATCGCCAGCGCCCGCCGCCAGTCCTGCGGCATCGGCTCCAGATCCGTCATGGTTTCCCTACTTTCTGCTGCCCCACACCAGGAACGTCGAACTCGCGGGCGCGACCCCGGTCATCCCGCTGGGCAGTTCGGTCAGGCTCGCCGAGGAGAGTTGGCAGCCGTCGGTGGCGTAGCCCGCGTCCATCAGCACCGCGCGGGCTTGCCCGAGTCGGTCGAGTTCCGGGACCAGCACGACGATCCGGTCGGCGCCCGAGCCCGCGCACGCGCGCACGATGTCCGGCCGCGACGTGCCGACGAACACCGCGTCCGGGCGCGGCAGGCTCGCCAGCACCTCCGGCGGGTCGCCGTCGGCGAGGCACAGGTCGACGCCGTGGGCGCCCGCGTTGGACACGATCCGCACGCACAGCCCGGCGTCGCGCTCGACGGCGATCACGGCGGCGCCGAGCCTGCCCGCCTCGATACCCAGCGCGCCCGACCCGGCGCACACGTCCCACAGCAGGGTGCCCGGCCGCGGCGCGAGCCGGGCCAGGGCCAGCGCCCGCACCTCCGGGGCGATGCCCACCCCGGAGCGGGTCGCGAACGCGCTGTCGTCGAGCGCCCAGCCGTCGACCGGCGGCACCGGCTCGCCGCCCGCGATCCACGGGTCGTGCCCGACCGAGTCCAGCGACACCAGGCACAGCACCAGGTTCGGCTCGCGCCACCGGCGCCGCTCGGCCTCTGTCGCGTCCACTATGGACAGTTTCTCGGTCGGCCCGCCGACGTCCTCCAGCACCGCGATGTTGCGTCGCCAGCCGTCGAGTTCGCGGGCCAGTTCGGTCGGACCGGCACCGGGCGCGGTGATCACCGCGACCGCCTTGCGGGCCCGGCACACGTTGACCGCGTGCCGGAAGTCGCGCCCGCGCGCGCTGACCACGGTGATGTCGTCCCACGGCCGCTTGATCATCGCGGCCATCCGCTGCAGGTCCGACACCGCGGGCCAACTCGTCGCGGGCACGCCCGCGGCCCGCAGCGCGCGCAGCACGCCGAAGAACCCGGGGTCGCCGGAGACCAGCACCACCGCGGACTCCGCCGTGCGCAGCGCGTCCACTATGGACTCGGTCACCCCGGCGGCGGGGAGCTCGATCGTGCGCTCCACCGCCGCCACGTGGGTGTCCAGCAGCGCCCGGGCGCCGACGACCAGGTCGGCCGCGCCCAGCACCACCTCGGCGCCCGGGGGCAGCGCGCCCCGTTCGACGCCGATCACGGTCACGGTTGCCGTCATGTGTCTCATTCGATCACGAACCGACAACCAGCGGGAGACTCAGATATCCGCTTTCTGGAACTCGTACGCCTTGGCCGCGTCCGAGGTGAAGGCGTACTTCACGGTCTTGAGCCCGAACGGCTTGCTCGGGTCGATCGCGAACAGCGTGGTCGTGCGCGGCGGGTTGCGGTCCGCTGCGGCGCCGTAGGTGTAGTCGCCGGTGAGCCCGTCGAAGGTCACCGAGCCGAGGGCCTTGGACGCGGCCAGCATGCCGTCGCGGGACAGGTTGCCCATGCTGACGGCCTTCTCCAGCACCGCGGTCATCGCGCGGGCCTGGTTGTAGCCGAAGCTGAAGTAGTAGTCGGGCTGCTGGCTGGGGGCGAACTTCGCCGCCCTGGACACCATGTCCTTCATGCCCGGCACCTTCTCGTCGCCCCATTCCGTGCCCTCGGACGCGATCAGCACGTTGGCCTGCAGGTACGGCGCGACGGCGGACTTGGCCAGGGCGCCCGCGTAGCTCGGCGACTGCCCGTACCAGCGCGGGGCGTAGCGGCCCTGCGCTGCGGTGCCCCAGATCTTGCCCGCGTCGCTCGGCGTGGCGACCAGGAACACCATCTGGCAGCCCGCGCCCGCGAGCGCCTGGATCTGGCCCGCGTAGTTCTCGGTGCCGAGCTTGAACTTCTGCGTGTTGGTCACCGTGAAGCCGTAGCGCTTGGCGGCGAAGTCGATGCCGGACTGGCCCGCCTCACCGTAGACGTCGTCCTGGATCATCGTGCAGATCTTGGAATCCTTGCTGCCACCGCCGTCGGTCAGGTAGTGGTCGACGGCGTTGATGGCCTGCACCTGGTAGGGGCCGCCGATGGGCAGCAGGTTGTCCTCGCGGACCCACAGCGCGTCGAGGGACGCGGGCGAGGCGAGCACCTTGTCCGAGCGGAGCTGCGGCAGCACGGCCAGGGTCGACGGGGTGCCGAGGATCTGGGTGAACGCGACGACGTCGCCCTTGACCTTGTTGTACTGCTGGACGGCGACGTCCGGCTTGTACTGGGTGTCCTCCTGGATCAGCTCGACCTTGTACTTGCCGCCGATGCCGCCGGTCGAGTTGAGGTGGTCGAACCAGACCTTGTTGCCCGCGGTGAGCGGCTGCCCGATGACCGCGACGGGGCCGGACAGCGGCGAGAGCACGCCGAGTTTGATGGTGGTGCCGTCGAACCCGGCGGTGGTGCCGGGCGCGCCCGCGTTGCCGCCGCTGGTGCCTCCGGTGCCGCTGTCGCCCGCGCCGCCGCACGCGGTGGCGGTGAGCACCAGCGCCGCGAAGGCCGCGGCGAGAGCCGTTCTGTTGTGCGGCATGGTGACGCCCTTCCTTGGATCGGTCAGTACGAGAATGGCCATGCGCTGAAGTAGGTCTTCACGCGCAGCCAGATGCCCGCGAGGCCGCGCGGTTCGAACACGAGGAACAACACGATCAACACCCCGAAGATGGCTTGGTTGAGCGCGAAGACGCTGATGAAGCCGTCGCCGCCCACCGAGGTCTGCACACCGGGGATCACCGAGCTGTAGCGGTCGATCATGGCGGGCAGCGCGCCGACGAACACCGCGCCCAGGATCGAGCCGAAGATCGTGCCGAGGCCGCCGACGATCACGATCGCGATGTACTGGATGGACAGCAGCAGGTTCCACTCGTCCGGGCTGACGAATTGCTGGTACGAACCGAAAAGCGCGCCCGCCACGGAGGCGATCGCGCTCGACACCATGAAGGCGCCGATCTTGTAGCGGCCCGCGCGGACGCCGATGACCTCGGCGGCCTGGTCGCGGTCGCGGACGGCCTGCAGGGCGCGGCCGGGGCGGGTGCGCACGAGGTTCTTCGCCAGCAGGGCGATCACGCCGACCAGGATCCAGACGAGCCAGAAGTAGCCCTGGTTGCGCGAGTACACCTCGCCCGCGAGTTCGATCCGGGCGAAGTCGACCGGCCCGATCGACGCGGCCGCGTCGACCGAGGTGCCGGAGTTGCCGCCGGTGACGCCCTTGAGGTTGCGCCACAGGTGTTCGCCGACGAAGATCAGGCCGAGGGTGACGATGGCGAGGTAGTTTCCCCGCAGCCGCAACGCGAACGGTCCGATCAGTCCACCTAGGACAGCTCCCACGGCGGCCGCGGCGAGCAACCAGAGCGGCAGCGGCAGGCCCAGGTCGCCGCCGACGATGGCGGTGCAGTAGGCGCCCGCGCCGATGAAGAAGGCGTGGCCGAGGGAGATCTGTCCACAGTAGCCGGTGAGCAGGTTGAGCCCGAGCGCGCCGACGGCGGTGATGCCGACGTAGACCAGCACGGAGAGCCAGAAGTCGTCCTGCACCACCATGGGCAGCAACGCGACGACGCCGACCATCAAGGCGAGGCCGGTTTTCGACCACGGCGTGCCGAACAGGCGCAGGTCCTTGTCGTACCCGCGGGCGAGATTGCGGTGCGGCTTGGCCATCAGATCCGCCTCACGTCCTTGGTGCCCAGCAACCCGTAGGGCCGGACGAGCAGGATCACGATCATGAGCAGGTAGGGCACGATCACCGACACGTTGTCGCCCGCCCAGGAGAAGAGCTGGTCCTGGTAGCCGCGCGTCAGCGCTTCGGCGAGCCCGATGACGAGGCCGCCGAGCACCGCGCCCGCGGGCGAGTCCATGCCGCCGAGGATCATCGCGGGGAACGCGGCGAGCGCGATGAACCCGATCGACGGCGAGAGCCCGCCCGGTCCGGCGGCGAGCGTGATCCCCGCGAGCGCGGCCAGTGCCGCCGCGATCGCCCACGACACGGCGTAGACCTTCTTCGCGCTGATCCCTTGCGCCAGCGCGGCTTCCGGGTCGAACGCGGTGGCCCGCATGGCGAGGCCGAAGCCGGAGAAGCGGAAGAACAGGAAGAACGCGAGCACCACGGCGGCGGTCAGCCCGATCGTCCACAGGTCGCGCACGCCGAACACGAGTCCGGCCGCCTCGACGGTCTGGATGTTCCACGGATTGGTGACCTGCAGGTTCTCGAACCCCCACACGGCGGTGACCACGGGTTCGATCACGAACAACAGCCCGATGGTGATCATGATCACCGCGAACGGTGGTTGTCCCACCATGCGCCGCAACACGATCCGCTCGAACGTCGCCCCCACGGCCGCCGCCGACAGACAGGCGAACAAGATGGCCACGGCGAAGGCGAGGGCGAGATCGGTGGCGAAGGTGAACCCGAGGTAGGCGCCGAGCGCGAGCAGCCCACCCTGCGCGAAATTGATCACCCCGGTGGACTTGTAGATCACCACGAACCCGAGCGCCACGAGCGCGTAGGTGGAGCCGAGGGCCAGGCCCGCGAAGCAGTTCTGCAGAAAGGCGATCATCCCGATCGCCCCCACCCGGCGCGCCGGTCACGGCACCCGCCACCACCGCGCCCAAGGGCACCGCCAGGTCTGGCCATGAGCACAGGGGTCATTGGTACATCGCCTCGATCTCGGTGGCGAAGCGCTGTTCCACGGCTCGGCGTTTGACCTTCTGGGTGGCGGTGAGGTCGCCGTCCTCGTGGTCGAGTTCTCGCGGGATCAGCCAGAACCGCTTCACCCGCTCCACTTGGGACAGATCGCCGTTCGCCTCGTCCACCACGCGCTGGACCAGGTCGCGGACCTCGGGTTTGGTCGAGAGATCCGCATAGGTCGTGTAGGCGATGCCGCGCCGGGTGGCCCAGTTGCCGACGGTGTCGCGCTCGATGCCGACCAACGCGCTGAGGAACTTGCGCCGGTCGCCGATCACGATCGCTTCGCGCACGAAGGGGGAGACCTTGAGCCGGTTCTCGATCTCCGATGGCGAGATGTTCTTGCCGCCCGCGGTGATGATGATGTCCTTCTTGCGGTCGGTGATCCGCAGGAATCCGTCCCCGTCCAGCTCACCGACGTCGCCGGTGTGCAGCCAGCCCTCCGCGTCGACCGTCTGAGCGGTGGCGTCCGGGTTGTCGACGTAGCCTTGGAACACCCCGGCCGACCGGGTGAGGATCTCGCCGTCGTCGGCGATGCGGAGTTCGACACCGGGCAGGGCGACGCCGACCGAACCGAGGCGGACGTCGCCCGCCGGGGTGATGGTGCAGATCGCGGTGTTCTCGGTCTGGCCGTAGCCCTCGCGCACCGGCACGCCGATGGCCCACAGGTATTCCAGCACCTGCGGCGCGATCGGCGCGGCGCCGCTGACCGCCGTCCGCACCCTGGCCATCCCCAACTTCTCCCGCAGGGCACGGAAAACCAGCAGCTCGCACAGGCCGAGCACGACCCGGTCGACGACCGACGTCGTCCCGGTCATCCGGCGCGGCGCGATCCGCCTGCCCTGTGCCAGGCACGCCTTGTACAGCCCGCGCTTGAGTCGGGTGGCGTCCGCCATCCTGATCTCCACACCGGCCAGCATTTTCTCCCACACCCTTGGCACACCGAGGAAAACGGTGGGCTGCACATCGCGCAGGTCGTGCGGGAACGAGAGGCCGCCCTCGCCGAAGTTGACCACCAGGCCCGACCACACCGCGTCGATCACCGAGATCAGCCGTTCCGCGATGTGGCACAGCGGCAGGTAGCTCAACACCTCGTCGTCGCGGCCTGCGCCAAGGGCCTCGACGAACGTGGCGCCCGCGGCGACCAGGTTCGCGTGGGAGATCATCGCGCCCTTCGGCGGCCCCGTGGTGCCCGAGGTGTAGACCAGGATCGCCGTGCTCGCCGGGTCCACAATGGACACCTCGCGGGCGAACTCGGCGCGGGCGTCCGGCTGGTTCTCCAGGTCGGCGAAGGTGAGCACGTCGGAATGCCTGCCGAGGTGGACGCCCCTGGGGTCCATGAGCACGATGTGGCGCAGCATCGGCAGCCGGTCGCGGACCTGGGCCACCTTGTCGAACTGCTCCTCGTCCTCGGCGATCAGCACCCGCGCGCCGGAATGCGCGAGCAGGTACTCGACCTCGGCCGCCGGGGAGGTCGGGTAGATCCCGATGCTCTGCGCGCCGATCCCCTGCACGGCCAGGTCGGCGACCACCCACTCTGGCCGGTTCTCCGCGTGCACGGCCACCCGGTCGCCGGGCCCGACGCCGAGCGCCTTGAGTCCTATCGCGACAGACGCGACCCGGTCCGCGTACGCCGACCAGGTCCACTCCCGCCAGATACCACGGTGTTTCTCCCGCAGGGCGGTCGCGTCAGGACGGTCGGCGGCGATCTGCAGCAGCCGCGCGGGCAGGGTGGCGATCCCGGTGTCGGTCAGCGTGGCGGTCATGACCCACCGCCGAGGTACGCCTCGATCACCTTGGCGTCGTTCTGCACCCGCGCGGGCGAACCCGCGGCGATGACGACGCCGAAGTCCAGCGCCAGCACCCGGTCGGCGAGATCCATCACCAGTCGCATGTCGTGCTCCACCAGAATCATCGCAAGCCCCAGCTCACGCCGGACCTGCACCAGATAGCGGGCCATGTCCTCGGTCTCTTCCACGTTCATCCCCGCGACGGGCTCGTCGAGCAGCAGCAGCGTCGGCTCCATCGCCAGTGCCCGACCCAGTTCCGCGCGCTTGGCCACGCCGTAGGGCAGCAGCCCCGCCGGTGTGCGGCGGTAGGACTCCAACTCCAACAACTCGACCACCTCCTCCACGGCGGCGCGGTGCTCGATCTCCTCGCGCTTGGCCCGGCCCCACCAGACAATCCCGGACAGGAATCCGGTGCGCATCAGGTGATGCCTGCCGAGCATCAGGTTGTCGATCAGCGTGAGGTGCTCGAACAGGCCGAGGTTCTGGAACGTGCGCGCCACCCCGAGTCCCGCGATGGCCGCGGGCGAGCGGCCCAGCACGCTGACGCCGTCGAGCAGGATTTCGCCGCTCTGCGGACGATAGACACCGTTGAGGCAGTTGAAGATCGAGGTCTTGCCCGCCCCGTTCGGGCCGATCACCGCGAACAGTTCGCCGCGCGCCACGTCGAAGCTCACCCCGTCGAGCGCGGTCACACCGCCGAAACGCAGCGTCAGCCCGGACACCGACACCAGCGGCGGCGCTGGTTCGGGCGGGACGACCGCGGGGGCGGGCTCGCTCACCATGGTCACGCGCTCCATCGTTTCTTCCTCCGGTAGCTCTTGACCTCGGCGAACGACCGCCGGGAACCGTCTGCCGGGGCGCCGAGGTAGAACTCGCGGATGTCGTCGTCGGCCATCAGCTCCGCCGCCGGTCCGTCGCGCACCACGGCGCCGACCTCCAGCACGTAGCCGTGGTCCGCAATGGACAGTGCCATCACCGCGTTCTGCTCCACCAGCAGCACACTCATGCCCTGCGCGTTGATCTGCGCCACGATGTCGCGGACCTGCTCGACCAGTTTCGGCGCCAGGCCGAGCGAGGGCTCGTCGAGCAGCAGCAGCCGGGGCGCGGCCATCAGCGCGCGGCCGATCGCGAGCATCTGCTGCTCGCCGCCGGACAGGTACCCGGCCGTCGACCGCCTGCGGCTCGCCAGGATCGGGAACAGGTCGAGCACCCGCGCGTAGGACTCCTTGACCTCGACGCGCGACCGCCGGGTGTGCGCGCCCGCGCGCAGGTTCTCGTCCACGGTCATCTCGGCGAAGATCCGCCGCGCCTCCATCACCTGCGCGACGCCGCGGCGGACCACCTGCGCGGGGTCGGCGCCGGTGATGTCGGTGCCGTCGAAGCGCACCGTGCCCTTGGTGATCCGGCCGCGGTGCGGCACGAGCAGGCCGGTGACCGCCCGCAGCAACGTCGTCTTGCCGGCCCCGTTCGCGCCGAGCAGGGCAACGATGCCGCCCGCGGGGACCTCGATGCTCAGTCCGCGCAGAACCAACACGACATCGTCGTAGACGACCTCCAGATTGCTCACCGAGAGAATCGGTTCACCCGATGCCGCCATTGGCCGCTCCTGTGCGTGACCTAGATCACTTATGGAGTGGGACGGTAGACGCTGGATGTGATCCTCAGCAAGAGCCGGACGTAACTGTTACCAGAGGTCAGCCGGTGTTACCGGCTGGTCCGGCGCGCGGACGCGCGCGGGGTGCGAGCGGGCTTCTTCGCGGCGGACTTCGTGCCGGGCTTGGTCGCGGCCGACCGGGCGCCGGACGCCTTCACCGCGGGCCTGGCCTCCGGCTCGGCCTCGGCGGCGTCGGCGGACCGCGGCTCCTGAACCGGAATCTCCCCTGCGTCGGACTCCGCCTTGCGCGCCGCCCATCCCGGCCCGGACCGGGTCGAGCGCCTGACCCACCGCGGCGCGGGCACGTGGCCATCGGCCGGGCTCGGCAGGTAGCCCGGCCGCGGCTTCGCCTCGCGCAGCGCGTCGCCGACGAGGAACAGGGCGTGCCGCCACAGGTTGTGCCGCTTCACGGCCACGGCCAACTCGCCGACCGTGGTGCGCACCAGGGTTTCGTCGGGCCAGCTCACCTTGTAGGCCACGGTGACCGGCACGTCCTCGGCCATCCCGGCCGCGGCCAGCGCCTCGGCGAGCTCGGCGGCACGCGCGGCCGGGGCCTGCACCGCGACGGTCCGGTCGGCGGCGACGAGGTCGCGGACCCGGTCGAAGTCGGACTCGGCTCCGGTGAACACGACCGAGGCCGCGCCGCCGGTCTCGATCAGGGCGTTGCCGGTCGCCGCCGCAGCCGCGGACACCGGCGACACGCCGGGCACCACCTCGACGTCGAGGCCGAGCTTCGCGCACAGCTCGCGCTGCTCCCGCAGATCGGCGCACAGTGCCGGATCGCCCGGCACCAGCCGCACCGCCTGCCGCTGACTCGCGGCCAGTTTGCGGTACAGCTCAAGGAGTTCGTCGGCCGAAAGGCGGGCGAAGTCGACCAGCTCGGCGTCGGACCGGACGTGCTCGCGCAGCCACGCGACATCCGCCACGCTCGGCGCGTACAGCACGAGGT
Organism: Actinokineospora sp.; assembly: GCF_052390155.1. Classification (NCBI taxonomy): domain Bacteria; kingdom Bacillati; phylum Actinomycetota; class Actinomycetes; order Pseudonocardiales; family Pseudonocardiaceae; genus Actinokineospora; species Actinokineospora sp. The sequence continues at coordinate 40,000 of NZ_JBQTHF010000078.1, forward strand.
CGGCCCCGCCGATCCGACTCGCCCCCCGCAGGGTGATGAGATCACCGGCACCCGGACCCGCACCCACGAAACACACCGCGCCACGCATGACACGACCGTATCGCCTGTCCCGTCGACCACCCGGACCTGGGCCCGAACCGGCGCCGATGTCAGACTCGCACGCGTGACCCCCGACTCGAACCACCCTGGTGACGCCGTGTTCGGCTGGCTCGACGAGCACGCCGAGGACCGGCGGCGGGCCGGGCTGAGCAGGCAGCTCCGGCCGCGGCGGGCCGAGTCCGACCTGCTCGACCTCGCGGGCAACGACTACCTCGGCCTGGCCAAGGACAAGCGGGTCAGCGGCGCGGCGGCCGCGGCGACACTGCGCTGGGGCGCGGGCGCCACCGGCTCGCGGCTGGTCACCGGCAGCACAGAGCTGCACAGCGAACTGGAGTACGAACTGGCGCGGTTCTGCGGCACGCAGGCCGCCCTGGTGTTCTCGTCGGGGTTCGCGGCGAACCTGGGCGCGGTGACCTCGTTGTCGGGCAAGAACTGTTCGATCGTCACCGACGCCAACATCCACGCATCGCTGATCGACGGCTGCAGGCTCGCGCGCGCCGAGGTCGCGGTCGTGGCCCACCGCGACCCGGCGGCCGTGGCGCGCGCCCTGGCCACCCGCCGCACCGAGCGCGCCGTGGTCGTCACCGACTCGGTGTTCTCTGTGGACGGTGACCTCGCGCCGCTGCCCGAGCTGGCGGCGGCCTGCCGGGAGCACGGCGCCGCCCTGATCGCCGACGACGCGCACGGCTTCGGCGTGCTCGGCGACGGCGGGCGGGGCGCCGTGCACGCGGCGGGCCTCGCGCGCGACCCGGACGTGGTCACCACGCTGACGCTGTCGAAGGCCCTTGGCGCGCAGGGCGGCGCGGTGCTCGGGCCGCGCCGGGTGATCCGGCACCTGGTGGAGAACGCGCGGAGCTTCATCTTCGACACCGGACTGGCGCCGGGCAGCGTGGCGGCGGCGCTGGCCGCGCTGAACCTGCTCAAGGAGGAGCCGGAGCGGCCGGGCCGGGCGCTGGCGGTCGCCCTGACCCTCGCCGAACGGCTGGGCGCGGCCGGTCTGTCGGTGAGCGAGCCGACAGCGGCGGTGGTCTCGGTCCGCGCGCCGTCGCCCGAAGTGGCACTGACCTGGTCGGACGACTGCCGGGCCGCCGGGGTGTGGGTGGGCTGTTTCCGGCCGCCGTCGGTACCCGATCAGGTGTCGCGGCTGCGGCTCACGGCGCGCGCGGACCTGACCGAGGGCGAGATCGACCGCGCGGTCGAGGTGATCACCCGCTGCGCGCCCGGCGCATCGTGATGTGATCGATGCCGTCGTCGTCGAAGGGCTCGCCTTCGGCGAGGTAGCCGAAGCGGGCGTAGAGGCCCTGGGCTTGGACTTGGGCGTTGAGCACGCTCTCGTCGTCGCCGAGGTGGTCGAGGGCGGCGGCCATCAGGCGGGACCCCAGGCCCTTGCCGCGGGCGCCGGACGCGGTGCACACGCGGCCGACGTGGCGCACGGTGCCCGGGGCGCCGAGCAGGCGCAGGCAGGCCAGCGGCCGGTCGGCGTCGTCGGGCTGCCACCACAGGTGCACGGTGTCCTGGTCGAGGTCGCGACCGTCGAGTTCCGGGTAGCAGCACCGCTGTTCGACCACGAACACGTCGACCCGCAGCCGGAGCAGGGCGTAGAGCTGGGCCGGGGTCAGGTCGGGACCGGCGGCCCGGTGCAGCGCACTCATGTGGGTTTGGATATCACAGTCTGGATATCACAGTCTGGATATCACAGTCCGGGTGTCACAATCTGGCTGGCGCGATCTGTGCGGCGATCTCCTTGGCGTAGGCCGAGACGCGGGTGTAGACCCCCGGCTTGCCCGCCTCCGCGCAGCCCTCGCCCCACGACGCGATGCCCGCCAGCCTGCCCGCGACGACCAGCGGGCCGCCGGAGTCGCCCTGGCAGGCGTCGATGCCGCCCTCGGGCAGGCCCGCGCAGACCATCGAGTCGGCCGCGAAACCGTCGTACGCCTGGTCGCAGTCGGTGTCGGCGACCAGCGGGAGGTCGGCCTTGAGCAGGTAGCGCGAGGTGGCACCGGTCGGCGTGGTGCGACCCCAGCCGAACACGGTGCTCGGCGTGCCCACCGCGTACAGCGCCGTGTCACCGGGATCCGCGACCGGCAGCGTCCGGTAGCGAACGCGGTCGGCGAGGGTGAGCACGGCGACGTCGTTGCCCTCGACCACCTCGGCGTAGTCCGGGTGCACCCACACCTTCGCGACCTCGACCTCCTCGCCCGCGGTGGCCTTCTTGTCCTCCCGCCCGGCGACGACCCGGATGTCGGCCGGGTCGAACGCCGCCGCGCAGTGCGCCGCCGTGACCACCTTGTCCGGTGCGACAAGGGTTCCGCCGCAGAACTGGTAGCCGTCGCTGGTGGCGAGGTAGACGACGTACGGGTGGTCGGTGATCTTGGCGCGCGATCCGCCGACGATCTGCTCGCGGGCGTCGGCCACGAACTGTCCCAGTAGGACGGCAATGATCGCGACGGCGGCGGCCGCACCGAGAACGCGGCGCGCGGTTACCCCCATGGGAGTGTCTCCTGTCGTGGTGGCGGGCATCGTTCCGTGCTCCGCACGACACGCTAGGTCAATCGCGCCCGAAATAGTTACTCTGCGCTGTCGCTCGAATGGGTGGAGTTCGGGCTGGTGCATGCTGGAGCCGTGCACCGTCCCGCGCTCGCCGTCCTCGCCGCCCTCGCCCTGCTGGGCGGCTGCACGACGCCGCCGGAACAACTCGCTGCCCAGCGTTCGACCACTCCGCCCGCCGCGCCGTCCAGCGCCGCGCCCTCTGGTCGGCCTTCCGGTGTGCCCTCTGGCGTGCCGTCTGGTGTGTCGGCCACGCCGACTGCCGCGCCGCCGGTCTGGGTCGTGGGCGCGACCCCGCTTCCGCTGCGGCCGGACGGATTCGGCAAGGTCCTGCCCACGCCCGCGGTGCTCGCGAACCGGGCGCTGCCCACCGCCGACCTGCTGCCCCCGCCCGCCGACGGCCGGTATGCCGCGACCATGGCGCCCGTGCCGGACGACGTGCTGGCGCGCAGCACCTGGCAGCCCGGGTGCCCGGTCGGGCGCGCTGAGCTGCGGTATCTGACGATGTCGTTCTGGGGGTTCGACGGCCGTCCGCACACGGGCGAGATGCTCGTGCACGCGCGGGCGGCGGACGGCGTCACCCAGGTGTTCGCCACGCTGTACGCGGCGCGGTTCCCGCTAGAGGAGATGCGGGTGACCGCGCGCCCCGAACTCGACCTGCACCCGACCGGCGACGGGAACAACACGACCGCGTTCGTGTGCCGCCCCGCGGTCAACCTGACGACCTGGTCGGCCCACGCCTACGGGCTCGCGATCGACGTCAACCCGTTCTGCAACCCCTACCTGAAGGGAGACCTGGTGCTGCCCGAACTGGCGTCGTCCTATGTGGACCGGACGAACCGGCGACCGGGAATGCTGGTCGCAGGCGACCGGGTGGTCCGCGCGTTCGCCGCCATCGGCTGGTCCTGGGGCGGCTCCTGGTCGTCCCCTGTGGACACTCAGCATTTCAGCGCCACCGGCCGGTGACGCCATGACGGTGCTGAAGTCGGTGGCGCTGTTCGCCCTCGCCGCCCTCGCCGAGATCGGCGGTGCCTGGCTGGTGTGGCAGGGCATCCGCGAAGACCGGGGGTGGCTGTGGGTGCTCGGCGGGATGCTGGCACTCAGCGCGTACGGGTTCGTCGCGACGCTGCAGCCGGACGCGCACTTCGGCCGCATCCTGGCGGCCTACGGCGGTGTGTTCGTGGCGGGCTCCTTGGCCTGGGCGATGGTGATGGACGACTTCCGGCCGGACCGGTACGACGTGATCGGGGCAGCGGTCTGCCTGGTGGGCGTCGCCCTGATCATGTACGCCCCGCGCGGCTGAGGCGGTCGGCACCCCGGCCCCGCGGATCCGATTCGGTGGTGACCGGGTCAGTTCGGGCTCTCGGGCTCCTCTCGGCCGCCGGTGCCGAACTTGGAGAAGACCTTGCCCGCCGCGCCCGACAGGGCGTCGCCCACGTCGTTGAGGACTTTGGCCAGGGGGTCGGTGGAGTTGGCGAAGCCCTCCTTGTAGGACTTGGCCGCGGACTTCATGTCGTCGCTCAAGGTGGAGGTGGGACTGTCCTCGTCGCGGCGGAGGTAGTCGCCCGCGAGGATGGCGCGGTATTCCTCCGACGCGGCCCAGCGCTGGAGTTGGGCGGCGCGCACGACGGCGAACGGGTGGCTCATGCCCTCGACGCTGCGCAGCTTGTGGATGCTGTCGCGGATGTCGTCGACCTCTTCGTACTCCTTGGCCTGTTGCAGGAACGACGGGATGTCGATCTGCGTGAGGTCGGTGCCGCCCGCCAGGTAGACGTGGGTGCGCAGGGCGGCGGCCGGGTCCTGGCCGCAGAGCAGGCCCGCCCGGTCGCAGGTCAGCTCCGCCTTGCGGAACCACTCGCGCAGGGCGGCGATCGCGGCGCGTAAAGCCAGCGCACCGGCCGGGATGAACGCGATGGTCATCTGTAGGTGCAACAGGCGCAGCAACAGGGTGCGCAGCACGGCGTGGCCCGAGAGCACGTGGCCCATCTCGTGGCCGATCACGAACCGCAGGCTCTCGGTGTCGAGTGCCTCGACCAGGCTCGTGGTGAGCACGATGAACGGCTCGTCGATGCCGACCGTCATGGCGTTGGCCACCGGGTTCCGCTCGACGAACACGTTCGGCACCGTGTCCAGGTCGAGCGTCTCGGCGCACTCGACGCGCAGCGTGTCGAGCTTCGGGTACTGCTTGTCCCCCACCCGGATGGCCGACGCCAGCGCGAGCAGCCGCTCGCCGCGTTCGCTGAACAGGCCAGACGCCGCCTTGAGCACCTCGGCCACCCCCGGCACCGCGCGCAGCCCGGCCATGGCGCCCCGGTCCGCCGGGTGTTCGTACGCGCGCGGGCCGATCCGCGGGAATCGCACTCGCGTCGACGAGCGCGAGACCTCGTTGTCCGTCACTGATTTCCTCCCTCGGTCAACGTCCACAGTAGGCCGAACAGGCGACGCGGGTGTGCGTTTGTCCACAACCCCCGGCGCCGGGCGCCCGCGCCCGACCGCCACTAAGGTTGACAGGGAAACTATCGGTGAGTTGTGGAGGAATCGATGAGCCTGGACCGGCCGACCGCGCCCGACCCCTACGACCTGCTGCCCAAGGCAGGCGCGTTCACGGTCACCTCGGACCACGTGCGACCCGGCGAGAAGATCGACCTCAAGCACGTGCACGGGTCGGCAAACGGCGAGAACGTCTCGCCACACCTGGCCTGGAGCGACGTGCCCGCGGGCACGGAGAGCTTCGTGGTCACCTGCTTCGACCCGGACGCACCGATCCCCGGCGGCTTCTGGCACTGGATCGCGGTGAACATCCCCGGCGACGCGACCGAGCTGCCCGCGGGCGCCGGCACTGACGACGACTCGCTGCCCGGCGCGGCCTTCCACGTGCGCAACGACTTCAGCAGCCGCGACTACGGCGGCTGCGCCCCGCCGCAGGGCGACCAGAACCACCGCTACTACTTCGTCGTGCACGCCGTCGACGTGCCCAGCCTCGACGTCGACCAGGACGCCAGCGCGGCCGTGGTCAGCTTCAACCTGGCGTTCCACACGCTGGGCCGCGCGATCATCACCCCGACCTACCAGCACTGACGGCGATGCGTGGCCGGGGCGGCTCCTGGAACCGCCCCGGGAATGCCCGCGCGCCCGATGGGGTTGGATGACACCGTGCGGCACTTCGATCTGGTGATCATCGGGACCGGCTCCGGCAACTCCCTGCTCGACGCCCGCTTCGCGGACTGGGACGTCGCGCTGGTCGAGCGCGGGGTGTTCGGCGGAACCTGCCTCAACGTCGGCTGCATCCCGACCAAGATGTTCGTGCACACCGCCGACCTCGCGAGCGTCCCGGCCGCGGCGGCGAGACTTGGCGTGGACGAGACGCTGGACGCGGTGCACTGGCCGCGCGTCCGCGACCGGATCTTCGGCCGGATCGACCCGATCGCCGACGGCGGGCGGCAGTACCGGACCGAGCACCCGGACAACGCCAACGTCACCGTCTACGCGGGCGACGCGCGGTTCACCGGCGAGCGGCGCCTGGAGATCATCCCGAACGACGGGTCGGCGCCGGAGACGATCACCGCCGACCGGGTGGTGCTCGCCGCGGGCGGCAGGCCCGTCGTCCCGCCCATCGAGGGCATCGACGCCGTCGAGTTCCACACCAGCGACACCGTCATGCGGCTCGACGCCCTGCCGCGCGGCATGGTGATCCTGGGCGGCGGGTTCATCGCCGCCGAGTTCGCGCACGTGTTCTCCGCCTACGGCGTCGACGTCACGGTGGTCGCGCGGTCGGGCGCGCTGCTGCGCCACGAGGACCGCGACATCAGCCTGCGGTTCACCGAGTCGGCCCGCGAGCGCTGGGACGTGCGGCTCGACCGCAAGACCGTCCGGGCCGAGCGGGCTGGCGCGGGCGTGCGGCTGCACCTGGAGGGCCCGGACGGCGCGGAGACCGTCGAGGCCGACGTACTCCTGGTCGCCACCGGCCGGACGCCGAACGCCGACCAGCTCGACGTGGCCGCGGGCGGCATCGCGCTGGCGCCCGACGGGTTCGTGCAGGTGGACGAGTTCCAGCGGACGACCGCCGACGGCGTGTGGGCGCTGGGCGACATCAGCTCGCCGTGGGAGCTCAAGCACGTGGCGAACCACGAAGCGAAGATCGTCAAGCACAACCTGCTGCACCCCGACGCGCCGCGGGCCGCCGACCACCGGTTCGTGCCGCACGCGGTGTTCACCTCGCCGCAGATCGCCGCGGTCGGGCTGACCGAGCAGGAGGCGGAGCGGCGCGGCGTGCGGTATGTGGCCTCGACCCAGGCGTACTCGGGCATCGCCTACGGCTGGGCTATGGAGGACACGACAGGGTTCGTCAAGCTACTGGCCGACCCGGCGACCGGGCTGCTGCTCGGCGCGCACATCATCGGCCCGCAGGCGTCGACCGTGATCCAGCCGGTGATCCAGGCGATGAGCTTCGGCCTGGACGCGCGCAGCATGGCCACCGGCCAGTACTGGATCCACCCGGCGATGCCCGAGCTGCTGGAGAACGCCCTGCTCAACCTCCCGCTCGCCTAGCGACGGCGAAGTTGACTCGGCCGATACGGGCGTCCTCGGTCGACTCGGCCCGCGAACGGACCACCTCGTGGCAGGCTGGACTCTTCGGCGACGGCGTGGGGCGCCGCGCTCTGGTCGTCGGACGAACTACGATGGGCCGAACGTGGGATGAAGGGATGGCGCTGTGCCGTTGGCCACTACCCGACGGGCAGGCCTCGTCGACCAGGTGATCGAGCAGATGCGCTCGGCGATCACCAGCGCCGAGTGGAAGGTCGGGGAACGCATCCCGACGGAGCCCGAGCTGGTCTCCGCGCTCGGCGTCGGCCGCAACACCGTGCGTGAGGCGGTGCGCGCGCTGTCCCACGCCGGACTGCTGGAGGTACGCCAGGGCGACGGCACCTTCGTCCGCGCGACGAGCGAGTTCTCCGGCGCGGTCCGCAGGCTCGCGGGCACCGAACTGCGCGACGTGCTCCAGGTCCGGCGGACGTTGGAGGTCGAGGGCGCCCGGCTGGCGGCGGTGCGGCGCACCGAGGAGGAGCTGCGCGAGCTGACGGCGCTGCTCGACGTCCGCGAGAAGTCGATGGCGGCGCGCGACTACGAGGTCGGCGTCGACCAGGACGCCGCGTTCCACCTGGCGATCATGCGGTGCTCGCACAACCCGCTGCTCGCGGAGCTGTACCAGGGGCTGACGGAGGTTGTGCGCGCGTCGGTGGCGAGCACGGTCAGCACCGCGCCGAGCAAGGCGAACATCGACCACCGGGGCCTGCTGAACGCGATCCGCGACCAGGACGCCACCAAGGCGGCCGCCGAGGCGCGCGGCTTCCTCGACGAACTGCTCGCCGACCTCGACGCCGACTAAGAGGGCATTTTGAAACTGGATCACTTGTCTGGTTCGCGGGCGAGTCGTCGGGACATTGTCATGATCATGGCGATGTGGACCATGGCTTCGTGGTGGTCGGGCAGGGTCTCGTAGTCGCGGACGCAG